>JAQCNN010000168.1 GCA_028275005.1 Salinirussus sp. | reverse complement strand
GCTGTGTTCGACATCGACCGTCCGCCGGTCGCGGAGCTCCGCGACAGTCCAGACCACCTCCATCGGGGGCTGGACCGCTAACGTTGCCTCGAGCACCTCGTAGGGCTCCAGGTCGGGGTTCTCGGCGAGCGTATGAACCCCGCCGCTGTCGACATCCTGCAACACTGCTGTCCCCTCGTCGACGTGCGTGACGACAAAGGTCCCCGTCTGCCGGTCTGCGTCCTCGGCTGCTTGTGCTGTGTTACTGTCCTCGGTCATATCTTGGATTGGCCGAGCGCCAGTTTGTCCGTTTCGTTCGTACTCTGCTTCCCATCGGGTCAAATTTGTCTCACCGAAAGCGCCGATGAATCAAGTAACCGAATACGACCACACCAACTGGCAACATTGCTCCGTATATCGGCTTAAGTCCGTATAGAAAATCCGCGACAGGTGCGAACACCCCTGAAGGCTCGCTTTGAAGTTCTGGGGGCGTAGTGGCTGCCAATGCTCCGAACAGCGCAATTACAAATAGGAACCCGCAGATCGCTAGTGCGCGGTCATAGAACGGCTTGGATTGCTTACGCCGATGCCGGCGGGCCACGAGCAGAATCGGTCCTATAAGCGGTAATACTATCACCGAAGCGATAACGACGTAGAATGCGCGGACAAAAGTGAAAGTCCCGCCGGCCGTACCAACCGTGTTTGAAATTAACACGGTAAGTGCCATTACAAACCCAACTGCCACAAACCCGGCTAATAGAGCACCAATAACGACGTACAATCTGAATAGTCGTGACTCGCTGTTATTGAAAGCATATGGAAAGGAACCTAACACACCAGCGTAGGTGTCATCAGTCTCTGGATCTGGGTCAGTCTCGGCGCCGGCCGGAACCCCGCCGTCCGTCGCCGCGCCGTCCTCGGCCTCACTCATTGCACAGGAGTACGGCTGGCGCTCGGTTAAGCGTTACAGGTCCGGTGTCCGCTCGCCGGCCCGGACCGCGACCGCCAGCCAGTTCTCCTCGGGTGGCAGCGGGCAGGAGAAGGTCTCGCTGTAGGCACAGAACGGGGAGTAGGCGAGATTGAGATCCAGTGGCACCTCGGCGCGCTCCGCGAGGGCCCCCTCCACCTCGAGCTCCATGTACCGTCCGTCGGCGTAGGTCTCCTGACCGGTCGTCTTGTCCCGGAACGGGACAAAGACCGGCTCGTCGGCGCCGCCGTCCTGGCGGTAGCCGTGCAGGCGCAGCGACTCGCCGTCGAGTTCGAACCCGAAGGTGGCGACGCGCTCGTAGCGAACCGTCCGACCGTCGCTGGTGGCCATCTCGACCGGCTCGGGGTCGTCGTGGACCGTGACACTCGCCGTCAGGCGGTACTCCGGGTCCGGCGGGAAGTAGTTCAGCCCCTCGAACCCCTCGCGGTGCTCGGGTGGGACCGGCGATTGCGGGTGCTCGGCAAAGAAGTCGTCCTTCTCGGCACGGTTCGCCCGCAACTGCTCGGCGTAGTCGTCCATAGCCCACCTACACCGGCGCCGGGTTTCAGCCCGTCGCTCGGGCCCTCCTCGCGCCGGCCGCGGCCCCCGACGCGCCAGTCGCGGCCCGTCGGCCCACGGGTAGCGTGAGGCCTATACCCCCGGCGAGCGAGCGAGTGGTATGAATATCGACATCGGCAACGCCCTCGCCGTCGAGGCAGACCCCGGACTGTCGGAGGCTGCCCTCGAGGCCCTCGACGACCGGGTTGGGGCCGCCCACGACCGTATCGCCGCCGGCCGCGAGGCGGGGGAGTTTGGCTACGCCGCGCTGAACCTCCCGGAGCGGACGGACCCCGACGCCATCCGCGAGGCGGTCGCGCCCCTCTCGGACAGTGCGGCCGTCCTGACGGTCGGCATCGGCGGCAGCGCGCTGGGTGCGGCGACGGTTTCGACCGCACTCGGCCCCAGCGCGGTCGACCACCGGGTGCTCGACAACGTCGACCCCGCACACACACAGGAGGTGCTCGACAGCCTCCCGCTCTCGGAGACGGCGGTCAACGTCGTCTCCCGCTCGGGGACGACCGCCGAGACGCTTGCTACCTTCCTGGTGGTCAGGGAGGCCATGACCGAGGCGGGTGTCGACTGGACCGAGCGGACCGTCGTGACCACCGGGGCCGAGGGGCCACTCCGGGAGCTGGCCGACGAGCACGCGCTCCCCGTACTCGACGTGCCGGCGGGGGTCCCCGGCCGCTTCTCGGCGCTGTCGGCGGTTGGGCTCGTCCCTGCGGCCATCCAGGGTCACGACCTCGAGGGGCTGCTCGCGGGCGGGCAGCGGGCCGGGGACTCGCTCGCCCCGTCGCTGCTCGACTGTCCGGCCTACGCGTACGGGGCGGTCGCCCACGGACTGGAGGAGCGTGGCGTGACGGTCAACGCGGTGATGCCCTACGCCGAGCGCCTGGAGCCTTTCGCGGAGTGGTTCGCTCAGCTCTGGGCCGAGAGCCTCGGCAAGGACGGCGGGGGACAGACCCCCGCACGGGCGCTCGGGGCGACCGACCAGCACTCCCAGCTCCAGCTCTACCGGGCGGGCCCCCCCGACAAGCTGGTGACGCTGGTCCGGCCCCGCGAGCGACCCGAGCTGTCGGTCCCAGAACCCGACATCGACGACCTGGCGTATCTCGGCGGACACGGGCTCGGGGAGCTGCTAGACGCGGAGTTCGAGGCCACGGAGGCAAGTCTGGCCGCCGCGGACCGGCCGAACGTCCGGGTCGAGGTCGACCGGCTGGACGCCGAGGCTGTCGGCGAACTGCTGTACGCGATGGAGGCGGCCTGCGTGCTCGCCGGCGAACTCGGGGGCGTGGCGACGTTCACCCAGCCGGCCGTCGAGTGGGGCAAGCGGGCCGCCCGGGGGCTCCTCGGCGGCGGTGACTTCGAGGAGGCGGCGGCTGTCGACGAGAAGACCGAACGCGAGGTGGAGTGATCGGTGGGCTGAAAGGTCTCCCAGCCCTACCGCCGGCAATAGATGGACTCGGACAGACAGCCGGACGGCGGCGTCGAGCCGGCCCCGGACCCGGCCGGACCGGACCCCGACACCGGGCCGCCGCTGTACAAGATGGGGACCACGAAACAACGGATCCGGAGTCTGCTCGACACGGTCGGCGTCATCGCGGGCGCGTTCATCGGGTCACAGGTGCTCGTGCTCGTCGTGGTACAGGTCGTCGTCCTCCTGGGGCTGGCGAGCATCCCGGCCGACTTCTCGGCGGTTACCGACCTGCCGGCCTCGTTGACGGCGGTCGTCATCGCGACGAGCTTTATCGCCTACTTCCTGATCGGAGCCGCCTACCTCCGGTGGCGACGCGGGAGCACCCCGTTCGACACCACACTGTACGACGTCCGTCTTCCGACGCTGCGTGACCTCGGGTGGGTCGTCGGTGGGCTGGTCGGGCTGATCGTGCTCCTGTTGACGGTCGTCACCATCGCCGCGCAGTTCGGCCTCCAGACCTCGACCAACTCCGCAGAGACAATCGCCCGGGCCGACCCAGCGCTTGCCCTCTTTCTCGCCCTCAACGCACTCGTGCTGAACGGGCCGGCCGAGGAGTTCCTCTTCCGTGGGATCATCCAGGGGCTGTTTCGGGAAGCGTACGGCGTCCTGCCGGGGATCCTCCTCTCCTCGGCGGCGTTCGGTGTCGTTCACTACATCTCGCTATCCGGCGGCAGTGTCGCGTACACGCTGGTCGTCATCGCCACCCTGGGGATCGCACTCGGCGCGCTGTACGAGTGGACGGAGAACCTCCTGGTCCCGTCACTGGTCCACGGGCTGTTCAACGCACTCCAGTTCGCCGCACTCTACGTGAGTGCGACTTAGCCCTCACCCTGCCGGACGCCTGTCTCCCAGGTGCGTGACCTACAGGCCGCCGGTGCGTACAGAGGTCACAGCCCCAGACGAGGAACGGACACAGAGTCCTGTGGCTGGCCCGGGAGCACGCCCTCGGTAGAAATCCTCCAACAGCGTGTCGCCCCGAGCGGACGAACTGTCACCGCTCACAGTGAGCGTGTCGGCGGACGCATCCGGCCGACGGCGACGGGTTGACGCCCGTCCGCGGGCGTCTCAGGCCGGATTCTTTCGGGAGAGGCCGCTGCCACAGACCGGGCAGCGGTCGTGTTGTTCCTCGAACTCGCGGCCACAGCCCCCACACTGGAAGTGCCAGTTCCGTTGCTCGTCGATCCCCTCGCGGGCGATGACCTCGACGGGCACCTCCAGCTTCTCGGCGACGTTCTGCATCGCGTAGTCGTCGGTCACGAGGTGCCCGTCGAGTTCGAAGGCGGCGGCGACCAGCCGGATGTCGGTCCGGGAGAGTTCGCCGGCGTCGCCGGTGTCGCTCGCGGCCCGCTCGATGCGCTCGACCGTCCCCTCGTCGGGGATGTGGAGGTGCATCCCCGACCCCTCCATGGCGTCGAAGCGGTAGGCGGACTCGTCCTCGAGCTCCTCCCGGACCAGCGGGATGCTCGCGACGGGTTCGTCGGTGTGGTACTCGTTGATGAACGCCGAGGCGTCGAGGATGTACATCTACCGGTCGACGATCATGTGGTCCTTCACAGCCTGGACGCGCCCGACCGGAACCAGCATGTGTCCGGCCCCGTCCCGCCGGAAGTCGTCGCTCTTCCGTGCCCGGTCCTCGTTGGGGTCGATGACCAAGTCCTCCAGGCGGCCGGAATCAATGTCCATCGTGATGTTGTACAGCATGCCGAGTTCGGCGCCGTCAGAACCCATCACCGCCTTGCCCGACAGGTTCTCGGCGAGTATCTCTGCCATACCCTCGCGTTTTGACCCCGCCTATATAAACGATACGGGGGCGTCTGACGCCCGGCCGACGCGCTGTGGACCACACACCGACGACCGGTCACACTGGGGTCTGTTGGCTACACCTCTGGGGACCCGCTGAGGTGTTCGGCGACTGCCCGTTCGGCGTGCCAGAACACCGAGAAGTCCTGCGGGCTCGGGACCGCACAGGCCAGCCACCCGACGGTCCAGGCGCTGAGCAGGAGGCTGTCAGCCTGTAGGGGGTCCGGCACGACACCGGCAACGACGGGCACGAACGGAACTGCGAGCAGCAAGGGCGCAACGGACGCCAGTCGCACCGCCCAGGCAGCCGTCTCGGGGGACGTCCCTCGCGGCGTAACCGCCGCCCACGTCCCGAAGACACCCGTGTCGAACTGACCCGTCCCGACCCCTCTCGGTCCGATGTCGATGTCACACCGAATCCCGAGCAGCGACAGGACTGCCGCGTGTGACAGTTCGTGTGCTACGATACCGACACTGACGGTCAGAAGAAGCACCACCCCGGCCCCGGCCAACGCCATTGTCTGCATACATCTACGTGACACATGCAGGTCCCTACTTGAACCTCCTGCTCCGATTATCGTGTTCGATTACGCCCGACTCCCGCGGCCGGGGGCTCCCGTCCGGGCCGGCGCTCCGGCCCGCTCGCCGGTGCCCGACACCCGCCCCGGAGCCAGCACGACAGTGTGGCCACCCCGCGAGGACCCCCGCTCTGAGGGGGTCACCGCCGGCCCTAACCCGCGGGCTGTCACGCGGTTCGCGAGGGTAGGTGACCGGCCGGTATCGGTAGAAACCTCAAAAAGAGTCTGTCGTCGCTGTCGCCCCGACGAGGTTCAGATGACCAGCGAGACCACCGCGAGCACGACGAAGATGATCACGAACCACTTTGCGATGGTCATGCTGACCCCCGCGACACCGCTCGCGCCGACGACGGCGGCGACAACTGCGAGGATGAAAAACAGGATTGCCAGTTCGATGAACCCTCCCCCGAACTGCAAGGGGACCAGTCCGGTGAGGTTGACCGCTGATACCGCGCTGTTTAGTATTATCGCTGCTAGTGCAATCACAATTAGATAACGTTCTATACATGTATTATTACAAACAACCTATCGTGGATTGCCGGTACTTACCGACTAGCCTCCACGGTGCTCGGGTACGATGCGGTCCTGTACCGCCACGGGACCGGTCGCGGCCGGCGACACCGGCAAGCGGCCGGACTGACGGCTCTGTGAACCCGGCTGCCCCGGCCTCCGGGTCGGCGTGCCCGGAACCTACTCCTTCAGCTGCCGGGCGATGACCTTCTTCTGGATCTCGGAGGTCCCCTCGTAGATGGTCGTGATCTTCGCGTCGCGGTAGTAGCGCTCGACGTCGAAGTCCTTCGTGTAGCCGTAGCCGCCGTGGACCTGGACGGCGTCCTCGGCGACGTCGACGGCCGTCTCGCTGGCGAAGTACTTCGCCATACTCGCGGACTTGGGGTGGACGTCGCCCTCGTTCTTCCGGGCGGCGTCCCGGGTGAGCAGGCGCGCGGCCTGGACGTCGGTCTGCATGTCCGCCAGCTTCTGGGCGATGGCCTGGTGGTCGATGATCCGCTCGCCGAACTGCTCGCGTTCGTTGGCGTACGCGACCGCGTCGTCAAGGGCGGCCTGGGACAGCCCGACGGCCTGGCTCGCGATGGCGACCCGGCCGCCGGTCAGGATCGAGAAGGCGGCGTTGAGCCCTGCGCCGACCTCGGTCAGACGGTTCTCCGCGGGGACCCGGGCGCCCTCGAACACGAGTGTCGTGGTGTCGCTTGCGTGCATCCCCAGCTTCTCCTCCCGGGGGCCGACCCGTAGCCCGTCAGTGTCCTTCGGGACCAGAAACTGCGTGACGGTGTCGGGGTCGTCCCGGTCGGTCTTCGCGAAGAGGACGACCACACCCGCCCGCTCGCCGTTGGTGATCCACTGTTTGGTGCCGTCGATGACGTACTCGTCGCCCTCCCGGCGGGCCTCGGTCGACATCGCCGCGGGGTCGGAGCCGGCGTGGGGCTCCGAGAGGGCGAAGGCCCCGACCGGACGGCCGTCACGCATCTCCGTCAGCCACCGCTCCTTCTGGTCGGGGGTCCCGAACTGGCTGATACAGGAGGTCGCCAGGCAGTGCACCGAGAGGGCGGTGGCCAGTGCGAGGTGGCCGGAGGCGAGTTCCTCGTTGACCACGCTGTAGGTGAGCATGTCGGCGTCGAAGCCGCCGTAGGCCCCGGGAACGGTCATGCTCGTCAGGTCGAGCTCCGCGAGCCCGTCCCAGACGTCTTCGGGGAACGACTCCTGCTCCTCGGCCTCGCTCGCGACGGGGGCGACCTCCGCCTCGACGAACTCCCGAACGGTGTCCCGTATCATCTGCTGTTCGTCCGTGAGGTCCATACCCACTACTCGCCACGCCAGCCATAAGTAGGGTGCCCTGACCGCTGGCACCGGGGCTGCCGGCTACAGACCATCATCCGGGGACCTATATCGCTGGCAGCCTACGCTGTGACATGCGCAGACGCACGCTGCTCGCTGCGGTTGGCACCGCGGTCGTGACCGGGCTGGCCGGCTGTGGTGGTGACTCCCCCGACGGGTCCGGCGAGACGGCTGGACCCGAAACCGCGACGGCAACCGACACCCCGGGGTCTGCGGATACCGTGACTGCGGCGCCGACCGAGACCCCGACTCCGACGCCGGCGGAGACGGCGACGCCGGCCAACACCCCGACCGCGGCGCCGACCGAGACCCCGGCGGACGACCTCGCACAGACTGTCGCGGTCGCCCCGGAGTTCGAACTCAGGTTCGCCCCCGAGGAGTTCGAGGTCGCTGCGGGGGGGACCGTCCGGTGGGCCTGGGAGGCCGGTGGCCACAACGTGGTCGCGGCCACGACCCCGGACGGGAGCGACTGGGCGGGAACGCCGGACGCCCCCGACCAGCTCTTCAACGAGGGGTACACCTACGAGCACACCTTCGAGGTGCCGGGGACCTACGAGTACTACTGCAGCCCCCACCGCACCAGCGGCATGGGCGGGTCGTTCACTGTCGTCGAAAGGTAACAGAGGCTGTGCCGGAACAACGGCCGGCGTGTCGCGTGGAAGACGAACCGCTTAAATGCCGAGCGGGGCTGAGTACAGATAATTCTGGAGTCGAGGATGTCCGACCACGACCGCGCCGACACGGGCGGGACGGCCGACGCCGGTCAGCAGACGCTACGGACACCTATCGTCGCGGTCCTGGGCCACGTCGACCACGGCAAGACGAGCCTGCTCGACCGGATCCGTGGCTCCGCGGTCAGCGAGGGTGAGGCCGGCGCGATCACCCAGCACATCGGTGCGACCGCGGTTCCGCTCGACGTGATCTCCGAGATCGCGGGCGACCTGGTCGACCCGACCGACTTCGACCTGCCGGGGTTGCTCTTTATCGACACACCCGGTCACCACGCCTTCTCGACGCTGCGTGCCCGCGGCGGCGCACTCGCCGATATCGCCATCCTCGTCGTCGACGTCAACGACGGCTTCCAGCCCCAGACCCACGAGGCCGTCGACATCCTGAAGCGGACCCAGACACCCTTCGTCGTCGCGGCCAACAAGGTCGACACCGTCCCGGGCTGGCGCCCCGAGACCGACCGCCCCTCGAAAGTCGCCATCGACGCCCAGTCCGACCGGGTGGAGGGTGACCTCAACGAGGCGCTCTACGAGATCATCGGCCAGCTCTCCGACGCCGACTTCTCGGCGGACATGTACTGGCGTGTGCAGGACTTCCAGGCAAACGTCGGCGTTGTCCCCCTCTCGGCGGAGACCGGCGAGGGGGTCCCCGACCTGCTGACGGTGTTGATGGGGCTGTCCCAGCGGTATATGAAATCGGAGATGGCCATCGACGCGACCGGCCCCGGTGCGGGCACGGTCCTCGAGGTGACCGACACCCAGGGCTTCGGGACGACCGTCGATATCGTCATCTACGACGGGACGGTCCGTGCCGACGACACCATCGTTGTCGGTGGAACGAACAGCACAATTGTCACCGACGTGCGTGCGCTGCTCCAGCCAAAACCGCTCGCGGAGATCCGCACCGAGGAGGCGTTCGAGCAGGTCGACGAGGTCGTTGCCGCCGACGGGATCAAGGTCGCGGCGCCGGACCTCGACGGCGCAATCGCCGGCGCCCCGGTCCGCGTGGTCCGGGGCCGTTCAGTCGAGGACGTTATCGCCGAGGTACAGGCCGAACTCGCCGAGGTTGAGGTCTCGACCGCCGACGAGGGGATCACGGTCAAGGCGGACACGCTCGGCAGTCTGGAGGCTATCGCCGGCACGCTCGAGGAGGCGGAGATCCCGGTTATGCAGGCCGAGGTGGGCGATATCGCCCCCCGTGACGTCCGGATGGCCGGGACCGCCGGCGAGCCCGACCACCGCGCGATCCTCGGGTTCAACGTCGACGTCCTCGAGGACGCCCGCGACCTCGCCGAGCAGGAGGACGTCGAGCTGTTCGAGCACGACGTCATCTACCGGCTGGTCGAGGACTACGAGGACCACATCGAGGCCATCGAGCAGGCCCAGCAACAGCAGGTGCTCGAGAACATCACCCGGCCGGCCCGGTTTCAGGTCCTCGAGGACCACACCTTCCGGCAGTCCGACCCCGCCGTGGTCGGTGTCGAAGCCCGCGGTGGGCTGTTGCGACGCAACGTTACCGTGGTGAAGTGGGAGGGCGACGAGCCCGAGCGTGTCGGCTCGCTCAAATCGATCCAGGACGGGGGCGAGGACCTCGACGAACTCCGGACCGGCGAGCGCGCCGCGGTCTCAATCGACGGTCCGACCGTCGGCCGCGGCATCGAGGAGGGCGACGAACTCTGGGTCGAGATCCCCGAGAAACACGCCAAGATCCTCGAACAGGAGCTCACGGAGGACATCTCCGGCGACGAGCGCGAGGCCCTCTCGATGTACCTCGACAAACACCGCAACCGCGACCCTTTCTGGGGGAAGTAGCTCCACTCCACCCCGCCTTTCTCCACCCTCCCCGACAGCGTGCGCTGGGCTGTGCCGGCCGTGGTAATAATATTTAATTACCCGGCGACCGACCGGTCATCTGTGTCACGGCTCTCCCGGTACGACCTGTTGCTCGCGGCCATCGCCCTCTCGATGGCGGCCGCGGGAGTCGTGGGTGTATTGACGTCACTAGCGATGTCGACGACACTGGCAGCGGCGAGCCTGCCGGCTGGTGGGACCGTCGGCTACGCGCTGTTTGTCGCGACGCCGGGTGAGCCGGAGGGCTGAGACTACTTTGCGGTCGGGGTGGGGTCGTCGGGCATCGCCTGCTTCACCTGGAGGGCGGCGCTGGCGGCGAGCCCGCGGGCGAGTTCGTCACGGTCGGTGTCGACGACGCCGCTGTCCTCGAGCTCGTAGTCGGCGCTGACGACCGAACCGACCGGTGGGCGGACCGCGACGGTCGCCCGCGGGCCCTCGGTACCCTGTCGCAGTTCCGAGCCGACGACGAATTCCCCGGGGAGAAGATTACGGGTCCGGGCGGCGACGCTGGCAAGGTCCTGCCGGACAGTCCGGCGCTGACTTGCCGTCAGCTCGACCGTCGAGTCGTCTCCGAGCGGCGAGTTTCCGTACATTTGAAGCTCTAATATGTAGTTGCCACGGGTACAAAAGTCCGCCGGCTCGGTGAACCCACTCACCTGACCTGGGTGGCGCCGGGGCATCTCCCCGTTACAGCAGCGGCCGACTCTCGCCGTAGACCGCACAGACGACCACACAGGTGTGCCGGTCCGGGGTGGGGGTGGCGGTCTGCACGACCAGTTCGCTGTCGACCGGCTCCCACTCCCGCAGCGCGGCGCCTCGCTGGAGCCCGTCCGTGACGGTCTCCCGAACGCGCTCGGGGTCACGGCCGTCAGCCTCGTAGAAGACCCCGGGCCCGCCGGCACTGCGGGCCCAGCCGACCGCCGCGACCGCAGGCGCACGCCCGTCAGGGTCGTTGCCCGGTGACTCGCGGCCACCCTCGTCACCACCTTCCTCGCCGGCTGGGGCGACACCCGACCGCGCCTGGACGACAGTCAGTGCCTCGCCGACCGGGCCCAGAGATGGGGCGGTCCCGACAGTCTCGACGGCCGGGTCGGCCGGAACAACCGAGGAGACGGTGATAAGATTGTAATCGTGGACCCCCGCCGCCGCGAGGGCGGCGTCGTAGGCCGCGGTTTCGGTCGGGCCGGTCCCCGACCCCCAGACGACCCGAATGACACTCATAGATACAGTACGCCACCGGCCGGATAAGGCGTTTCGTCTCCCGTCTCTCGGAGCGTGGGGACAGGTACGCGTGTGTCTCCCGGGCCGACCAGGTGGGCTGCTGACACGGCGGCCTGGCTGTCATCTCCGGCGACACCGGCAGTCCCGGCCACTGTGACGAACACACACCCGGATAGTCCGGAGCCGGACACGCCCCCGTGGCACACGGGACTCCGGCCGACTGTGCACGGGGGGTCAAACGCGGCCCCGGCACCGGAAACAGCGTGTCTCTCCGGCGAACGGCCATCCGTCACGTACTTGCCCGACTGGCGCGTACCGCAGGTAGATGGAGTATCTGGAGTTGCGCCGCGAGCGCATCGAGGGGCGCTTGGCGGAGGTGGTCGAGGCCGTCGAACCGACGGAACTCCAGGAGCAACTCCAACACGTCGCGCTCTCGGGTGGCAAGCGTGTCCGCCCGATGGTCACCCTGCTGGTCTGTGAGGCGCTCGACGGCGACGAGGAGACGGCACTCGACTACGCCGTCGGCGTCGAACTCGTCCACAACGCCTCGCTGGTGGTCGACGACGTTATCGACGACTCCGACATCCGGCGGGGTACCCCTGCGGCCTGGGCACAGTTTGGCTACGGCCCGGCGATCGTCGGCTCCGACGGCCTGCTCGGGGAGGCCTTCGAGCTGTTCTCGACGGACGAGCGTGCGATGCAGGCGGTCGCGGAGTCGATGGTCAACCTCGGTGAGGGTGAGGCCAGCGAGCTCGTCGACCGCCCGGCCGACGAGCGCGAGTATATGCAGCTCGCCCGCCGGAAGACGGGGGCGCTCTTTCGTGCGGCCGCCGAACTGGGCGCCATCGCCGCCGACGTCGACGCCTACACGGTCGAGGCTGTCGGCCAGTACGCCGAGCGGGTCGGGGTTGCCTTCCAGATGCGTGACGACGTACTCGACGCGACCGCCGACGCCGACCAGTTGGGCAAGCCGACAGGACACGATGCGACGATGGAGCGCCCCTCGCTGGTGGAGGTGACCGACCTCACCCCGGAGGAGGCCACCGACCGCGCTCGCGAGGAGAGCGAGGCCGCACTCGCCGCGCTGGACTCGGTTGATATGCCCGACTCACAGGCACAGACCTACCTCCGCGACCTGGCGGAGTTCGTCGTCGTCCGCGAACGGTAGCCGAACGCAGTCCTTATTCCCCTGCTTGCGGAACTGAGGGTATGCGTGTCATCGGGATCGTGGGGCTCCCCGGCAGCGGCAAGAGCGAGGCCGCGGCCGTCGCCGAGCACGAGGGGGTCCCCGTCGTGACCATGGGCGACGTCATCCGCAGGGAGTGTCGCGACCGCGGGCTTGACCCCGCAGTCCACCACGGCGAGATTGCCCAGCAACTCCGGGCCGAGAACGGCCCTGGGGCGGTCGCCGAGCGGTCACTCCCCGTCATCGAGGAACACCTGGACGCGGCCGAGACCGTGGTCGTCGACGGTATCCGCTCCGGGACGGAGGTGGACCGGTTTCAGACAGCCTTCGGCGAGGCCTTCCGGCTCGTCTGCGTCGAGGCCCCCTTCGAGACCCGTGCCGAACGCCTGGACCTGCGGGGTCGGGACGCCGTCTCCGGCGCGGACGGCGAGTCACTCGAGGAACGGGACCGCCGCGAACTCGAGTTCGGGATGGGCGACGCTATCGACCGGGCCGACCTGACAGTCGAGAACACGGGCACGCTCGCCGGGTTCCGCGAGCGGGTCCGGGAGCTGCTGGAGGGCTCGCCGTGATCCACCGCATCGAGGCCGAGATTACCGCCCCGGTCCACGACACGGAGGTGACCGACCGGGTCGCCGACGCTATCACCGACCTCTTTCCGGCCGCCGAGCCCGAGCCCCGCGGCGGCGAACTGGTCGCGACGGTGCACGACCTGGCGCACCTCTCGGAGCTACTCCACCGACAGGCGATCCTCGACACGGCCCGTGGCAGCTTCCTCTCGAACCAGCAGGGTAACGCCTTCTCCTTCCAGCTAAAGAAGCAGGCTGCCTTCGAGGGTATCGTCAACTTCGTCGTCGAGCCCGGCGAACTCGGCGCCATCGCCATCCGGGTCGTCGTCGAGGAGCCGGACGTCGAGTCCTACGTCGACCACATCGCACCCCCCACACGGGACGGCGAGCCGGTCGACACCTCCGAGTGACCTCCCCCTGGCGACGACCACACCCCGTCACGGCGAGTAGTGCGTGTTCGGCGACGGCCGCCCGCGTCACCCCGCTACTGGAAGATGAAACCCCAGGCCTACACCAGAACGGCCACGACCACGAACAGCACCACCACGCCGAGCACGTCACAGACGTTTGTGACGACGGGGATGACGACGTCGTCGGGGTCCAGTTCCAGCCGGTAGGCGACGTAGGTGGTGACGCCCGTCACGAGCACCGCGAGCAGGGAGAGCAGGAACCCGCTCGTGACCGCGACAGTGAGCACTGTTACCGGCCCCAGCCGCGCCCCTGTGGTCAGCGTTGCCAGCCCCCAGGCCCCGAGACCGACCACAGGGAACACCGTCAGCGCCAGCGCGACCGTGGCGACGGCGTTGCCAGCCAGCGTCTCGTCGCCTGGCTCGAACTCGACGGTTCCGAGGTGGACCGCGGTCGAGAGCCGCGCGGCGAGCACGCTCCCGAGGTTGCCCGCCGTGCCGATGGTGACCGGGACGAGCACGAGCAGTGACGGCGAGGCGAGTAGCTGTGCCTCGAAGCTCCCGAGGACGAGCCCGCTGCCGACCTCGACGAGTGTCAGCGCCAGCAGGACGGGCAACATCGCGCGGGTGATCGCCCCGACCCGCCAGTCGGTGGCCACCTACACCCCCCCCACGAGCAGGACGGTCCGGACCGCGAGCAACAGGAAGGCAACCCCGAAGACGTCGCCCGCGGTCGTCACGATCGGCCCGACGAGCGTGTCGGGGTTGTACCCCCGGCGGTAGCCGGCAAAGACGACCAGCACGACCGACGCCGCGAGGACGACCCCCGACAGCAGCCCCGCGAGCAGAGCAATGGCGACTAGCGTCCACACGGACGCCACCGTCCGCCCGAGCCCCGAGAGGACCAGGAAGGTGGCGGTCGCGGCGAAGCAACTCGCCAGGAGGCCATTAAGTAGGGCAGCCGCGACCGCACCCCCGAGCCGGCGGTCCGCGCCCACCCGGGGTTCGACAAGCCCCTGGTGGAGGCCGGTGGCGACCCGCGCGCCCAGCGAGCCGTAGACGTTCCCCCGGGTGGCGAGCAGGGCCGGGACGAGCACGAGCAACCCGTCGACCCGGGCGAAATCCCCGCGCATCCCCCCGAGGACGACCCCGGCGAGCAGGCCGCCGCCGACGCTGGCCGCGAGCGCGGGCAGCCCCTCTCGGTAGGCCGCCCGGGCGGCCTCGCGGACGCTCATCGTCACCTCCCACAGGCGCCCGGTATAAAAAGGCCCAGACACCGGACCGGCCGCCGGTCGGGACGTTCCACGACCGCTTCGACCACGAGGACGCCGAGCGCGAGGCGCTGGCGGCGCTCGTCGACGCCGACAACGGGACCGACGGGACGGACCCCGTCTAACTACCCGGCGCGGGCAGTCAGTCGCCGAACGGGCCGCCGCCACCGCCCATCCCGCCCATGCCACCCGGGCCGCCGGGCCCACCCCCGCCCTGCATCTGCTGCATCATCCGCTCCATGTCGGCGTCGCCCATCCCCTGGAACTGGTTGAGGGTGCGCTCCATCATCTTGTGTTGCTGGAGGAGTTCCCTGACGCGGTCCTCGGAGGTTCCCGAGCCCCGGGCGACCCGTCTGACACGGCTCTGACCGATACTCCGTGGGTCCTCGAGTTCGGCCTCGGTCATCGAGCCCATGATGACGTCGAACTCCCGCATCCGGTCGGCGGTGACGTCCATCGCGTCATCGGGCAACTGGTCCTTCAGCCCGCCGCCGAGCCCAGGGATCATGTCCATCACCTGGTCCAGCGGACCCATATTGTTCATCGCCTGCATCTGCTTGCGCATGTCCTTCAGGGTGAACGACCCCTCGAGCATCTCCTCGGGGTCCCAGTCCTCTTCGCCCTCCTGGGCCTCCTCCATGGCGCGCTCGACGCGCTCGGTGAGCTGTTCGAGGTCGCCCATCCCCAGCAGCCGGGAGATAAATCCGGAGGGCTCGAAGCGCTCGATATCTTTGACCGTCTCGCCGGTTCCGAGAAAGGCGATAGTGGAGTCGGTCTGGTCGACCGCCGCGAGCGCGCCCCCGCCCTTTGCGGTCCCGTCGAGCTTGGTGATCGCGACGCCGTCGACGCCGATGGCCGTCTCGAACTCCTGGGCCTGGTTCTTTGCCGACTGCCCCATCGCGGCGTCGACCACCAGCAGGTTCCGGTCGGGGTCGACGGCGGTGTCGATCCGCTCGATCTGTGCGATCAGCTCCTCGTTGAGGCCGTCACGACCCGCGGTGTCGACGATCCGGACGTCGGCGTCCGCGGTCGCCTCCATGCCCGCCTCGGCGATGGCGACGGGGTCGTCCTCGTCGGGGTCGCCGTAGAACCCCACCTCGGCGTTCTCGGCCATCTGTTTGGCCTGGTCGTAGGCGCCCGGACGGTCGGTGTCGGTCTGGATGACCG
>JAQCNN010000164.1 GCA_028275005.1 Salinirussus sp. | reverse complement strand
CCTGTTAGGACCCCCGGGCGAAACACTGTGTGCTCGAGACCGCTCGCCCGAAGTGCCGCCTCGGTCTCCCCTTTTGCCCGTTGGACTGGGCCGATCACGGTGTCGAACAGACTGGCAAGCGGGCTGGCGGGGTCCTCACCGACGCCGATCGCCGACTCCATCACGAAGGCACGAACACCGGCGTCGGCCGCTGCGTCGAGCAACGCCTGAACACCCTGGCCGTCGACGAACGGACCGCCGGAGCGGATATCGGCGAAACCGGAGCCAACGGCGCTGAGCACCGCGTCGACCCCCTCTACCACAGCCGCCAACCCACCTGCACGTGGGTCCAGCAGGTCGTCGATGACAACCTCGTCGGCTCCGGCCTCGAGCAGGGACTGTCGCTTCCGGTCGTCGCGGCTGAGTGCACGAACAGTCGGGACACGCGAGTCGGCGAGCCGGAGGATCTCCCGGCCGGTTCCGCCGCTCGCGCCGGCAACCAGGACGGTGTCGATGGCAGTCGGGTCCATGTGGTGGCGGTACGTGCCCCAGCCACCCGAATGGCACGACTCGACTCAGCGGGACCCGCGGCTGTGTGGTGTCGCTGTTCGCTCACCGCGTCGGGTCACCGAGGAACCGGGGGCAAAGCGGTGGCCGGGACCCACACCTCCTGGCCCCCCGAATTTAAGACGCCGTGTAAAGAAGCGGTAGCAAATGGCATACGAGGACATCTACGAGGCGGTCTCGGAGACCTACTGGCCGGAGGGTGCCTGGGAGCGGATGCTCGAGGCCGGTGAGCCGGGGTCGTTCAACCTCGCAGAGGAGGCACTGGGCCGGCACGCCGGCTCCGACGAGACGGGGCTACGGATCCGTGACTTCGAGACAGGCGGCGACGAGGCCTACAGCTTCGACGAGCTGAACCGGGCCGCAAACAGGGCGGCGAACTTCTTCGAGGGACACCTCGACCGGGGGGAGCGGTTCGGGCTGATGCTACCGCCCCGGCTGGAACTCTATGCCGCACTCTTCGGGGGGATCAAAACCCAGCGGGTCTTCCTCCCGCTCGATACGAAGTTCGGCCCGGATGCGCTCTCCTACCGGATGGCCGACGCCGAGGCGACGACCCTGTTCACGACTGCCGACCATCTCGGGAAACTCGAGCCGGAGGCGATGCCGGCCCTGGAACGTGTCGTCCTCGTCGGCGGTGAGAGCGGCTCCGTCGACGGACTCGAGGTGGTGCACTACGACGAGGTCGACCGCGAATCCGACAGCTACGACTCGCGCCGGGTAGGGCCGACGGAGACATACGGGATGGTCTACTCCTCGGGGACGACCGGCCAGCCCTCCCAGCTGACCTCCGAGCACGCGACTGCGGTCGGGATCGAACCCTACCTGAGATTCGTCGTCGACCTGCTGCCCGAGGACACCTACTTCGCGGCGGCCTCGCCGGCCTGGTCGTACGGACTCACAGTCGGGACACTAGCCCCGGGGCTGCAGGGGACGAACATCGGCGCGTACCGCGGTCGCTTCGACAACGAGATGTGGCTCGACACGCTGGAGCGGTGGGCGGTGACGAACGCAATGGTTGCGCCGACGGTGTTCCGACAGCTCCGCGCCAGCGACGTCGACCTCGGCGCGTACGACATCGACCTGCGGGTGCTGGTGACCGCCGGCGAGACCTGCGACGGGGACACCGCCGCGTGGGTCGACGACCACTTCGGGACGACCCCGCTCGACGCCTACGGGCTCAGCGAAGGGGGGATGCTCGTCTGCAACTACC
Source organism: Salinirussus sp. (assembly GCA_028275005.1). Taxonomy (GTDB): domain Archaea; phylum Halobacteriota; class Halobacteria; order Halobacteriales; family Haloarculaceae; genus Salinirussus. Next base: position 17,243 of record JAQCNN010000164.1, on the reverse strand, counting down.
CCTTCCCCGACTGGGAGGTCAAACACGGCTCGATGGGCAAGCCAACGCCGGGAAAGGAGGTCCGGCTCTGTGACGGCCTGAAGTGTCCGCCGGCGACGGAGACGGACCCGGCGCCGACCGAGGAGATGGTGTTCATCGACGAACCCGGCGAGGTCGGTGAGGTCTGCGCCTACCAGTCCGGCGGCTCCGGGCCGATGGCGGGGGAGAGCCCGGAGGGCTGGCAGCGGATGGGCGACCTCGCGGAGGTCGACGAGGACGGCTACTGGTGGTACCGCGGCCGCGCCGACAAGGTCATTATCTCGGCGGGCTACCGGATCGGCCCCGGCGAGGTCCAGGAGACGCTCATCGCCCACGACGCCGTCGAGGAGGCGGGCGTCATCGGCGTGGACCACGAGACCCGCGGCAACGTCGTCAAGGCGTACGTCACCCTGGCGCCGGGCTACCAGGAGTCCCCGGGGCTCCGGGAAGAACTAATCGCGTTCGCAAAGACCGAGCTCTCGAAACACGAGTACCCCCGGGAGCTGGAGATACTCGACGAGCTTCCAAAGACACCGAGCAACAAGATCAAACTCGGCGAACTCGAGAAACGTCACGAACGCGAACACGGCGAGGCCTGACCGACGAGGTTTGGCGACTGGTGGACCAAGCTCTGCGCATATGCGTCCAAGGGTATAAGCCTGCGCTGCCGTTCGTCAACTGACGCACGCACCGTCGGCACGGACGGTACCAGAACGAGAACTCAGAACGGTTGCGACTGTCATCCTGTCGTCTTTCGGCACTACAGCAGTCGGGAGGTACCCAAACCCCACCTCCTCCCGACGCTGTGTTCGGTCCGCGTCTCGACCCGGATAGAGCCACCCCGTTACCGGCCCGTGCAGTTCGACTGCTGTTGTAACGGCCACACTCGGCGTCAGAGAGCGTGCCCCCCAGTGGGGGCTAATGCTGTCACCGGCGACGGAGCACACGTCACACTGCTGGCTCGGATGGGGTCGGACCCCTCCGTCTCTCACCCCCGAAGGTCGAACTCGTGGAGCGGCCACTCCTCCTCGTAGGAGAGGTGCATCTCGGGGTCGACCCCGACCTCGGCGGGGTCACGCACCCGGAGTTGCACACCAGCCCCGATCTCGACGTCCTCCAGTGTCGCGGTCACCCGGCCGGTCAACCGGGCCCCGGAGTCGAGTTCGACGACCGCGACCGTCATCGGCGCGAGGTCGGCGAACGGCGAGGGTGGCTGGTAGACGGCAGTGTAACTGGCAACCGTTCCGGTGTGTGGTTGCTCCTCGAGCCTGACCGCCCGACTCCCACAGTCATAACAGGCCGGTCGCGGCGGCACCAGGCGTGTCCCGCAGTCGGTACACCGGCCCGCGAGCAGTTGCCCCTCCGCGAGCGCGTCGAAAAACCCCGGCAGCGTGAACGCCGAGTCACTGGTAATCTCCTCGGGTGCGAGGGGCCCCTCGGGTTCCCCCCGCATCAGCGGGCCCTCCGGAGGAGGTGTGCGGCGGTGTGGGCGTCGGCGAGCCCACCCTCGTTGACCAGCAACGCCGTGTCGGCACCCGGCACCTGTCGGTCGCCGGCCCGACCGGTCAGTTGCTCGTACCCCTCCACAGCCTGGAACAGGCCCGTCGCGCCGATCGGGTGGCCACGGGCCTTCAGTCCGCCACTGGTGTTGACCCGGACGTCCGTCCAGCCGGCTGACCGCTCGGCGGGCTCGTGGACCGTCTCCACACCCGCCCCCTCGGGCGCGAAGCCGACCGCCTCCGCGAGCAGTGCCTCACAGACCGTGAAGGCGTCGTGGACCTCCGCGACGTCAACGTCGGCGGGCCCGACCCCTGCCTCCTCGTAGGCACGGCCCGCGGCGACGTCTGCCCCCTCCACGGAGGTGAGGTCGCGCTCGGCGACGGCCAGTGTGTTCGCCGCGGTCCCGACCCCCGCAACCTCGACGGACTCCGTACCGAGGTCACTCACGGCCGCGGGGGTCGTGATGAGGACCGCGGCGGCGCCGTCACTGACCGGTGCACAGTCGTACAGCTTCAGCGGCGGGGCCACGGGGTCCGACCCGAGCACCGTCTCGACGTCGACCTCGTGGTCGAACATCGCCCGCGGGTTGGCGGTGGCGTTGCGGTGGTTCTTGACCGCGATACGTGCCAGGTCCGTCTCGGTCGCCTCGGTCTCGTGAAGATAGCGGCGGGCGAGTAGGGCGTACTGGCTGGGGGCCGTGACCCCGGAACGCTGCTCGAGGGCGCGTTCGAAGGCGGCCGCCAGGGCGTTGGTCGCCCCCTCGGTCCCGCCGGCGGTCATCTTCTCGACCCCACAGGCGAGCACCGCGTCGTGGACACCGGCCCGGACATCCCGGACCGCGTTTTTCAGCGCAAGCGCGCCCGCAGCGGCGCAGGCCTCGACACGCTCGGCCGGGCGGTTGTTCAGCCCGGCCCACTCCGCGAGTAGCGTCCCCTGCATGATCTGGTTCTCGTAGCGCTCGGACTGTGCACCGACGTAGACGGCGTCGACGACCGCTGCGGGGTCGGGCAACCCCTCGAAGGCCTCGGCCAACGCCCGGGAGAACAGGTCCCGGCCCGGCAGGTCTGTCCGGCCGACCGGCGAGGCCCCGACGGTCGCTATGTGAGCAGTTTCCATTATCGTGGCTTCCAGCCCGGCCCGCTTAACGGTTCGGCCAGCGGCGGTCGTGCTACCGGGACGCCCGGGACCGTTCCCCCGACGTGCCACGACCCGTCTCGGGCTGTCGGGCTCTCCTCGGCGCGCGGGCCTCCCGTGTGGCTCTTGGCGTGGGCCGGCCGCCGGCGATGGGTGTCTCTCGCCGAGGGACCCACAACACCGTCTGTGGGCTGTGTCGCTCCTGGCGTTATAGGTCTCGAGCCCGTAGACCGCGTATGGAGACGCTCGTGACCGAACGCGGCGAACACGTACTGGCGCGGGTCGAGGGCGACGACCGGGTGTTCGAGGTGAGCTTCGACTCCGTCGAGCCGACCGACGTGACCCTCCGGCTCTACCGGGACGACGACCGGGTCGGGAGTATCTACAACGACGACGGCACGGACCGGACGATGGCACGACTGACAACGGGCCGGGACGGGACCGACTTCATCGGTGTCGAGGTTCCAAAGGAGTTCGTCGCCGAACTGCTCGACGTCGCGGCGGAGACCGGCCGGGTCACCGACGAGACCGTCGCCGAGGGCTACCGACTCCGGGTGTTGTGAGTCCTGCCCCGGCGGCTCACGGACACCCGAACCGCCAGCGACGCCGGATGTAGGGAAAGGCGGTGACAGGCGATACAGAGGGTGTCCGGTGTGGCTTACTCGAACAGCCCCTCCTCGCGGAATCCGTGCATCAGGTCGTCGACCAGGCCCTCGGCCGTCTCGTAGGGGTACTCCTGATAGTCGGCGTACTCCGCCCCGAGGTCCATCACCCCGACCGTCACGTCGTCGGCCTCGAAGGTCGTGCCCGGCCCGTCCGGAAGCGCCGGGACCAGCTCCATCGGGTCCTCAACCGGGTAGTCCGCGTCGCCAAAGACCTCCTCGAGTTCCTGCCTGAGCTTTCCTGCGGTGTCGGCTGCCATACCGTATCCTCCGTCAGCAAAAGTAAAAAACTTCGCGTGGACCATCCGGTGCCCGGGAGACGGTGACTGCCGCCGGCTCAGTCCTCGCGGAGCCGCTGACCCGCCTTTCTGAACAGCCCCCGGAGCGTCCGGACCTCCCGGCCGGTCGGGTGCGCCCGCCCGAGCAGCCGCCGCCACAGCCGGCCGGCCTTCGCCCGCTTCTCCTCGGGGTGGTCGACCGCCACCAGGAGGTCGGCGAACTGGTCGTGTAGGCCCTCGATGGCCGGCTCCTCGGCGCGGTCGGTCCGCTCGGGGAGCTGTGTCTCCGCGACCGCCAGCCCCCTGAGTTCGTAGAGGGCGACCGTTACGGCCTGGCCGAGATTGAGCACCGGGTAGTCGGCGCTCGCGGGGATCGAGGCCACCTGGTCGATCCTGGCGAGTTCGTCGTTCGTGAGGCCGACCCGCTCGCGGCCAAAGACCAGACAGGTCGACGTCTCGACCGTCCGGAGGTCCGCTGCCAGTTCGGCGGGCGTGACGAACGGGTACCGGACGTGTTTGGTCCCGTCCTCGTTGGTGATGGCGGTGAACCCGACGGTGTGGAACTGCTCGACGAGGTAGTCGAGTGAGACCTCGCGTGCTCCGGGGAGTACGTCCTCACGGGCGGCGCCCGCGAAGCCGTAGGCCTCCCCTTCCGGGTGTAGTTCGGGTGGGTCGACGAGATAGAGGTCGGCGAGCCCGAAGTTCTTCATCGCGCGGGCGATCGTGCCGATATTGCCGGGGGTCTCGGCGTCGACAACCGCAACCGAGAGGGCCGGCTCCGGGGCCTCATCCGGGCGGTCCGCGCTGGTCTCCTCACTCATACGTCCAGCCCGTCGAGGTCCAGGTCCAGGGCCTCCTCCTCCTCCTCTTTCAGTGTGGCGGCCTGTTCGGCCACCTCGTCGAGCCTGTCCGCCGCCATCGGGTCGGGGAGGTCGTCGGGGGCCTCGTCGACGTGGTCGACCGAGCCGAACGACTCCGGGGCGCGGTTCCCCTCCGCGAACCACTCGAAGAACTCGTCCTGGAGGGTCCCGCTACCGGCGTAGGCCGAGCCACCCTCCTCCTGAAACCAGTAGACAAAGTCCGGCTCGTGCTCCGTACAGAGCAACACCTCCGCAAGCGGCTCGCCGTAGACGACGTCGCCCATGTTACACTGCTCGACGTCGTCCTCGCCGTGAACCAGCCAGCAGGCACTGCAGGGTTCACCCAGGAGCGCCGAAAGCCGGAGGAGCCGGTTGCGGGTGTCCTCGGGCATCCCTGCGACGTCACCGACGCTGCCGTCCTCGTCGAAGACGACGTCCTCGTCGAAGCGCCACCCGCGCAGACCGATAGAGACCTTTGCCATACCCGGCGGTAGGAGCCTGGCGGGCAAAAGTCGTCTGAACCGGTCGGTGACTCGGACACAACGAACCGTGTGGGCTCGAAGTGTTCGGCCAGTCGCCCGGCCGCACACCCGACCGGCTCAACAGCCGACTCCGTCGGCCACCGAGACCAGCGTCGACTTCTCGAGACTGCCGAACACGATATACTCCGTGCCGTTGCACGACCAGACGACATTCCCGTTCGACTCACCCACCCCCCGGTAGGTCGCGTCCTGGCCGTCGACGGTCACCTCCTCGCCATCCACCTCGGTCTGCACTCCGTCCTGGGCCTCCGAGAGCGAGACCGTGACCTCGCGGTCGCCGTCGCTGTAGCCGACTATCACCGACTGTGGCTCACCGTCGTCGGTCTCGAAGACGGTCGCGTCCTGGAAGGTGAACCCCTCCGGGAGCTCCGACGGCGGGACCTTCAGGCCGACTGTCGCCGCGAGTTCGTCACGGGTCTCGTACTCCTTGGTGTCCGTCCCAGTGACGCTCTCCTCGTAGGTCGCATCAGCCGGCGGCTCGAACTCGAAGGTGCCGGCCTCGAACTCGGGGTTCAGTTCGACATCGGAGAACGTGACGGTCGTCGTCAGGTCACTCACCCCGGAGAGCCCCATCTCCATCTTCACGGGGACCATCCGGTCGGTCTCGACCCACAGTGTCACCGAGTCGACAGCCTCCTCGGACTCGTTGGTCGGGACCAGCGTGGCCTTGTACGTCTCCTGGCCGTTGACCTGCTCGGTGCCGTTGTAGATGATGTCCACTTCCTCGGTGAGATTCTCGAACTGGTCGCCGAGGTTTCCTCCCATCGCGGAGCCGTCTGTCTCGAGGTCGAAGGTACGGTAGGCGTTCTCGCTGGCGTCGTACGTGGTCATCGTCGACCCGTTGTACACCCCGATGTCGCCGGCGGCCCGCTTGGGTTCGAGTGTCTCACTGCGGTACTCGCCGGTCCGGAAGTCGACGGCAATCTCCGACGTTGACGTTATCGACCGGTTACCGGTATCGATCGCTGTCGTTACTGTCGCCTCGAAGCCCTCCAGGTCCTCGAACCTGTCCGCAAGGCGGTCGGCCACCCGCTGTTGCTGGTCCTCGCCGAGCGGGCCGGCAAAGCCGGCACAGCCCGCCAACACCAGGAGGGCGGCGACCGCGACTGCGGGGAGGGTCTTCTGTCTCAGGGTCATTGCGCCTAAATCTCCCTCCGGTACCCACTTCAAACGGCGACGGGGGTCACAGGGGCGGAAATCCGACGAAAGGTACTTACACGACTCCGAGCCGCGCCCGCCCCGGGCCGCCCGCTCGGTGGGCCGACACAGCCCGTATCGCCCGGAACCGACCGGCTTAACAGGCCTGCAGTCCAGGATTGGGTATGCGAACTGTCGACGCCGCCGGGCTGGAGATCGGCGACGACCACCCTCCGCGGGTCATGGGCGTGCTCAACGTCAGCAAGGAATCGCCCTACGACCCCTCGGTCTACGACGACCCCGGGGAGGCCGCCGCCTACGTCGACGAGGAACTCATCGACGAGGGCGCCGACATCGTGGACGTCGGCCTGGAGTCGGCCAACAAGAAGTTCGACGTGCTCTCGGCCGAGCAGGAACTCGACCGGCTGGAGACGGCCGTCCAGACCGTCGAGTCCGTCTCGGGCGAGGCGGTGTTCTCCATCGAGACCCGCTATCACGAGGTCGCCGAGGCGGCCCTGGACCGGGGGTTCGACATGGTCAACGACATCTGTGGCTTCGCGGACCCGGAGATGCCCGAGGTCTGTGCGGAGTACGACGTGGCTGTCGGGAAGATGGCCAGCCCGCCCGACCTCGAGCGACCCGGTGCTATCGAGGACGTCGACGAAATCTACGAGGCACTCTTCCGGAACGGCCTGACGGACAAGACCATCGTCGACCCGGCCTTTGGCGGCTGGAGCGAGGACAAGACCACCGCCGAGGACCGCGAGACCTTCCGCCGGCTCCGGGAGTTTCGCGCGGTCGGCCAGCCGGTCCTGGTCTCGATCAACCGGAAGAACTTCCTCCGGGAACTGGCCGGTCGCTCGACAGAGGATGCGCTGCCGGTCTCGCTGGCCGCGACCGCGATGGCCGTCGAACGGGGTGCCAACGTCGTCCGGACCCACGACGTCGAGGAGACCGTCGACGCCGCCCTGGTCGGTGACACCTTTAGCCGTGAGCGGGCTCGGGACCCCGAGATGGGTGTCCAGGAGTTGGATGTGACGGCGGTCGGTGAGGCCGAGCGCCAGTTCGAGACTGTCGACGGCGACGCGGCCCCCGGGGCGGCGGTCGCACGGTCGTTCTCGCTCGCGCTGCCCGCCGACGCCCGCGACCGCCTGCAAACGGCCGCCGCTGGACACGACCTCGTCGTCACCGGAACCGGTGACCGCATCGTCCTCGCCGGGACCGTCGAGAACCTCCGAGCCCTCGCGGAGCGCGTCGACGAGCCACCGGCGCTCGTGGCCGCGCTGGACCGTGTTCGTGACGTGTGCCGGTAAGAAAGCTTATGCCGAATGCGCCGCAAGCGTCGCGTGAAGGCCGAAAGGGCACGCGGGCAGGGGTGTCTCGTGCCACTTCGGCTCAACCCGGATTATCGAACGTGACACCGACCAGTCACAGCTACCGATGAACTTCGAGACCTGGAACCCCGTCTACGGGGCCATCCTCGCGGACTTTGGCTTCGACCGGGCGGCCGACGAGCGAGCCCGGGACCGTCTCGCCGAGCTCGTCGGTGGTCGTGACACCCTCGACCCGGGACAGGTCGGCCAGTTCGGCGGCACTGTTGCGGTAGCCGGTGGCGCTGCCAGCCTGTCCGACGAGCTTGCGACCGTGGCCGGCGCCGACACCGTCGTGACCGCGGGTGCGGCGCTCCCGCGACTCCGGGAGGCCGGCCTGGCCGTCGACTGCGCGGTGACGGATCTTGACTCGGCCCCGGAGCAGGCACTCGACCTCGCACGGGACGGCACACCCGTGGTGGCACACGCACACGGTGACAACCTCCCGGCGGTCGAGGCGTACGCCCCCCGGCTCGCCGAGGGTGCCCTCGTCCCGACGACCCAGGCTGGGCCGGCTGGCCCGGTCCGGAACGTGGGTGGCTTCACCGACGGCGACCGGGCGGCCTTTCTCGCCGACCACCTCGGCGCGGACCGGCTCGTCTTCCCCGGCTGGGACTTCGAGGACGCCTCGGTGGCCCCGATGAAGGCCCGCAAACTGGTCTGGGCCGAGCGACTGCTGTACTGGCTCGAGAGGCGCCGCGACGAGCGCTTTGGGGTCCTCAACGGCCGTCGGGACGCCATCGACACGGCCACACTCCCGGTGTGAGGGCAACCGTGTCGGGTGTGTGGCCGCGTCCATAGCCTCTTGGTCCGCCCGGACCGACCGACCACATGGGCTATCACACGCTCGACCCGGCGACCCTCCCGACCGCACCCGACCACCCCTGTGACCGCCGGTCGCTGACGGAGGCTGTCGACCTCGCGACCCTCGCGGCGGCCGTGTACACGCTGGAGCCCGGCGACCCCCTCGCACAGGAGTACCACTACCACGACCAGCGTGAGGAGCTGTTCTACGTGCTCTCGGGAACGCTCCGCGTCGAAACCCCCGAAGGCGGGTACGAGGTCGGGCCCGAGGAGGCCTTCGTCGTCGAACCAAAGAGCCCGATCCGGCCACACAACCCCGACGGAGCCGAGGGGCCGGTCCGTGTCCTGGGTGTTGGGGCGCCGAAATTCGACATCGGCAAGCCCTACGACCCGGAGGCTAACGGGGCCGGCACCTAGAGCCGCTTCGAGACGTAGGGGCCGTCCTGGTGGTAGCCGAGCTTCTCGCGGTAGTACTCCCGGACGCCGATCCCGCTGAGCACGGCCAGTTTCCCGTAGCCGGCGTCCGCGGCGAGACGCTCGGCCTCCCTGAGGAGCTGCCGGCCGTACCCCTGGTGCTGGTGGGTCGCGTCGTCGCCGGCCTCACCGACGCCCACCTCGCTCCCGTAGACGTGGAGTTCGCGGACGAGTGCTGCCCCCTGGAGTTCGCGCCTGGCTGGGTCTCCGGGGAACCGGAGCCGGCAGAACCCAACGAGGACCCCTCGGTCCCGGTCCTCGACGCTAATGAAGTGTTCGCGCCCACCGGCGACCTCGTACTCGGTGGTGTCGAGGGTCACGTGTTCGGGGTCCTCGTCGCTGTGACCGACCTCCCGACACCGGATACAGTCACACGTCCAGCCGTGCTCGTCCATCCGCTGTCGGGCGAGCTGTCGGAGATTCGACTTCCAGACACCCCCCTCGATGAAGTCCGCGGGGATATCACGCTGGACCCGCTGGAGACGCGTGTACTCGGGGATCATCGACTTGATCTCCGCGACCAGCTCCGCCGCCTCCTCGTTGCCCAGCGGCTCGAACTCCCCCCGGTGCCACGAGTCGTAGGTTGCCGTCCCCTCGACGACCAGCGTCGGATAGATCTTCAGGTAGTCCGGGCGCCACTCCGGGCGCTCGAAGAGCCGCCGGAAGTCCTCCAGGCACATCTCCGCCGACATCCCGGGCTGGCCGGGCATCATGTGAAAGCCGACTTTGAACCCGGCGTCGCGCAGCCGGCGGTTCGCGTCGACCGAGGCCTGGGTCCCGTGGCCGCGGTGCATCTCCCTGTTGATCCGCTCGTAGGTGGTCTGGACGCCAACCTCGACCTTCGTCCCCCCGAGGTCGAGCATCCGGTTCACCTGTTCGGGGTCACACCAGTCGGGCTTTGTCTCGAAGGTGGTCGCCACGTTACGGACGTCGGCGGTCTCGTTTTCGGCGATGACGTCCTCGAGATACCGGAACTCGTAGTCCGCGGGGTCCTGGGCGAAGCTGACCCCCTCTGCGGGCTGGGGCTCACCGCTTTGCTCGTAGTCGTTCATCGCCTCCAGCGCCCGCTTGAGGAAGTGCTCCTGGTAGTCGTGGCTCCGGGCGGTCATCGTCCCGCCCATCACGATCAACTCGACCTTGTCGACGGGGTGACCGATCTGGCGTAACTGCTCGAGCCGCAACCGGACCTGCCCGTAGGGGTCGTAGTCGTTCTGGGCCCCGCGGGCGGCCGCGGGCTCGTGGCCGGTGTAGCTCTGTGCGCTGGAAAACTCCGAGTCCGGGCCACCGGGGCAGTAGAGACACTTGCCGTGAGGGCACCGGTGTGGTGAGGTCATGACCGCGACCGGGGAGACCCCCGAGGCCGTCCGGACGGGCTTGCGCTGGACGACCTCGGCGACCGCGTCACGGTGCTCCTCGGACGCGTGGTCGATCAGGTCGGAGTTCTGTGGCACCGTCGACGCCGAGTACTTCCCACAGACGTCCTTCTTTGCGGTCTCGAGGTCGTCGCTGTCGACCTCACCGGCGAGGATCCGGTCGACGAGTTCCGCACAGACCCGTTCGAAGGTGTCGGCTCCGGCCGCGTCGCTACTCATTGGCGTTTCGTAGTCGAGGTAGCCGCCTAAGGGTGTCGCTCCGGTCGGCTACAGCGTCACAGCGTCTCGGCCAGCGCGTCGAGCAGTGCCGTCTCGGCGGCCTCGCGCTCGCCGGCGAGGAACTCGATACGACCCTCGCGGGCGCCACGGGCGTCCAGGCCCGCCTCGGGGACGTCCTCCTTGGCGCGCTCGACCAGCGTGCGAACGTCGACGTCACCCCGGACAAAGGCCTCGTCGGTGCCGATACCAAAGAGGGCGGTAGCCTCGTCACGGTGACGACGATACAGCTCGTCGAGCAGGAGCCGGTCCGGCGGGAACTCGTAGCGGTGGGTGTAGTCGTCGGTATCCAGCACCAGCACCGTCTCCCCGCCGACCTCACGGGTGCCGATGTTCGTCTCGGCCGTCTCGACCTCGGCGCTCATCCGCTCGCGGTACTGGTCGCTGACGTGTTCGACGAGGTCCGCACTGTCGCCGTAGAGCAGGTCCGCGACCAGCTCACGCTTGTCCTCGTAGGACTGGTAGTACGCCTCCAGCGCGACGGCCTCGCGCATCCGGGTGGTTTCCTCGGGGTCGTGCCCTGCCTCGCCCGCGAGGTCGGCGTACGACACAGGGGCCCCCTCCCAGAAGCTCACCGCCGGGAGATGCCGGAGCTCCTCGCTGGCGTCGCCGTCGACGTGCGCGGCGAGGGTCGCGGCCAGGGCGGTTGCCGTTGTCTCCCCCTCCTCCGGTGTCGCGAGGACGTCCACGGTCGCCGCGATGTCTGTGTCCACGGTCTGCTCGTCGACGAGCACACGACGGGCGCCGTAGACACCCAACAGGTCGAGTGCGTCCTGGGACTCGGCGGTGCCGCCGGCCGCGAGAAAGACGAACAGCGGGAACTGCTCGTCGTGGCGGGCCCGGTTCGAGAGCATCCCCGTCACGTCACCCGTGGCGTCGTCCATGTCGTAGACCGACCCCTCCAGGGGCCGCCGGTCGAAGTAGTGGTACTCGGCATCCGACCCGGTGTTGTGTTCGCGGACGAGCGGGAGCGTCGCCCGTTCGAGGGCAACACCCGCCAGGTAGCCGTCGGCGGTGGCGCTGTGTCGGACGATGACCGGCCGGCCCTCGAGCACCGCGCGCCGGACGGCGGTCGCGGCGTCACGGAGCCCGTCGAGCGCGGACTTCACAGCCGGGTCAGCGGCCAGCGGTTCGACCTCGTCCGGCCGGGCGCGCTGGAGCATCGCCTCGTCCATCCGCTCGGTGACCGCGTCGCGGTCCTCGTCCTCGAGGAGGGCCAGACCCTCGGTCTCGACCTGGAGTTCGCCGCGGCGGCGCTCGACTTCGCCCTCCAGGCGGACGACATCACCCTCGCCGACATCGGGGTAGGCGCGCACGCCGGCCTCCTCGAAGGCAGCGCAATCGACAGTGCCCGTCTCGTCACGCAGTTCGAACACGGTCGGGCCGGCGGTCTGTCGGGCGGTCACCACCTCACCCTCGATACGGACAGCGTCGCCAACACGGTCGTCGAGTGTGTCGATCGTTGTCTGCCCGGCGGACTCGTCTGCCGTGGACGACTCGGTCGCCGACGCCTCGCTGTCCGCTGTGTCGGCCGCCGTCGTCTCGGCGCCGGCACCGTCGGACTGGTCGTCGACACGTTCGGCCTGTGTGGAGTGGTCCTCGGCCTGTGCGGCAACAGCACCCGCACGAGCCGCGGCCTCGCCCGTGTCCGTGGTCTCGGTCTCCCCGGTGTCGGGCACACTGCCGGCGTTGGCCCCGTCAGGTTCGGGCGTGTCGCTGTCGTCGTTCGTCGCCTGCTCCGTCGTGGCTGGGGGGGACGACCCGTCAGTCGCCCCCCGATGCGCGTTTCCCGCTTCGTCCTCCTCGGCGAGGTACTCCGCGTCGGCCTCCGGGTCGTCGATGAGCGTGCCACGGAACGATGACTCGTCCTGGCGGATCGACCAGCCGAGGTCGATGTTCCCGTTGTCCCGGACGCCCTTCACCTGGACAAAGACCGAATCGCCGGGCTCCCAGCCGAGACTGTCGAGTCGCTGGTCCAACTCGCTCTTGTGGAGCAGTCCGGTGACGTGGTCGCCGATGTCGACGAACACACCGAACTCGGCGTAGCCGTCGACCGTGCCCCGGTAGTACCGGTTCGGGGTCAACTCGCTTGGCTGTGTCCCGCGGAACACGAAGGCGGCGTCCTCCTCATGCAACTCACAGATGCGGCCGTCTACAGACGTGCCGCAGATGATACACGTACCCATTAGCAGTCACAAGCGCCCCCACCCTAAAACGGTTGTCGAATCCGTTCGCTCGCCCCCTCACCCCCCTCACTCGAGCCAGTCACTCCCCCGCTGGGTCGGCCCCTCGTCCGCGCCCCCTGGCTCCGAGCCCGACTCGGCTCTGCTGTCCTCGGCCGTGGGCTCCTGGTCGCCGACCAGCTCCGCGAGCCCGGCCCGCAACTCGGCCGCCTCCTCCGGAAACAGGGCCACCTCCACCTCGTTGCCCTCGCCGTCCTCGAAGGCGAGTTTCACGCGCTCGTCGCCAAACGCGCGGCTCTCGGCGGCTGTCACCTCGTACAGCTTTGCTGTCGCCGCGGCCGTCGAGGCCCCGACGTGTTTGACTGTCCCCTCCTTCAACTCGAAGGCAAACGACTCCGTCTCCAGCGTGAACATACTCGCCGGAGGGGTGGCACAGACAAAAGCGCCGGGTCAGCTGCCGCCTGCGGCGGCCCCCACCTGCTCGGCGACGGTCGCGAGCGCCTCGTACCCGCCGAAACCGTAGCCGAAGGCGAGAAAGCCCGGGACCGCCGCAACCGCGAGCGCCAGCTCCGGGGGGACGCTGTGGACCTCACTGAGCCCGACGACCAGCAGGGTGCCCCCCCAGACGGCGACTACCCCCGTCACCCAGGGGTTCGTGAGCCCGACGAGCACGCAGGGGGCTGTCGCGTAACAGAGCACCTGCACGGTCTCGCTGACGCCGGCGCGGTCCTCGACGGTCCCGATCAGGATGACCGTCTGGAGGGCCGCGGTCAGGTGGACGCCTGCGGGCGCGACGAGTACAACGACAAACAGCACCCACAGCAGCGCGGAGGCGGTCGGCTGACCGCTGATTATCGGGTACGTGCCGTCGATAACAGCGAGGCGGACGGTCTCGGAGACGAGCACCACGGCAGCCACGAAGGTGAGCCCCGGTGCCTGGTCACCCGGGGCGACCTTTCCGCGGAAGAACGCCCGCGGGTTGACCAGCACCTCGACCCACGCACGGAGGAGCCCGAGAGGCCCGCGTTCGCGCCCGAGGTCGGTGTTCTCGGCCCACTGAGTCACGACAGTCGGTAGTGGCCGCCGTCGTATGACCGTTACGTTAGTCGCCCGCGCCGGCGTTTTGCTGGCCCGCGAACGAGGCGGGGTTTGCGGTGATGGTGGCGTACTCGACGGCCCGCTCACCGAGGACGGTGACCCGCTGGGCGAGGGAGTCGTCGACGAACGCGCCGCCCTCGAACTGACTCCCGGCCTCCGGGATGGCGGCCTGGTGGGGCAGTACCCAGGCGTTCAGCGCCCGGCAGACCGACCGGAGATGCTCCAGTGTCGTGACCGGAAAGCTCCCCCCCGAGACGCCGAGCAGGCCGATGGTTCGGTCCTCGAACTCCTCGAACCCACAGTAGTCGAGTGCGTTCTTCAGCGACCCGCTGTAGGAGCCGTGGTACATCGGCGAGCCCAGAAGCACCGAGTCGGCGGCCCGGACCGCCGCCCGGAGCGCAGGGGCGTCGCCGTCGTCGCTGTTGTCGGGGTCGTAGACCGGCAGGTCGTACGTCCGGAGGTCGAGCAGGTCGGTCTCAGCACCCCGCTCGTGTGCCGCTTCCAGGGCGTGCTCGAGTGCTGTCCGGGTGTGACTGGCGTCCCGTAAGCTTCCACAGACGGCAACAACTGTCGGTGGCATACAGAACCGTGCGCCGGCGAGGTGCAAAGTCCTTCGGTGGGCGGAAGCCGACCGGCGCCGGTCGGGTTGCCCGTAGCCTACCCCTCGCTACCGACCAGGCGACGGAGGCCGGCGACCCGGCCCGTGACCCAGTCGACGACGGTCTTGCGCGTCCAGGCGGCGTACCCGACGACCGTCTCCCTGGCGAACCGGCCAACGCCTGCCGGCCCGTCCTCCTGGAACCGGTTGCCGGCCTCGCTCAGCCAGGCGCGTCCGCGCTCGAGCCCGCCGGAGACGCCGTTGCTGAAGAACATCACCACGATGAGCAACAGCAGCCCGAAGCTTGCCTCCCAGTGTGCCTCGAGCACCGGGAACTGCCGGATGAACCACCGGAGATACTCGTAGGTGAACGCGCCGATCGCCGGCCCGAAGAAGGAGTAGGGCCCGCCGATGACGGTCATAATAACCGGCTCGGCCGAGGCCGTCCAGAAGGCGTGACTCTCCGGGTTGACGTTCGTCGCCAGCGGGATGAGCAGCGCCCCCGCGAGCCCGGAGAAGGCCCCGGAGACGATGAACGTCATCCACTGGTGGAAGTTCACGTTGATGCCCATTGCCCGTGCACGCTCGGGATTCTCACGGATCGCCTGACAGATCAGGCCAAAGGGTGACTTGACGACCCGCCAGATGGCGTACATCCCCAGTGACACGACCAGCAGGGTCAGGAAGTAGTAGCCAAATGGGTTGATGATATCGACGAGCTGGAACTCGAAGACCCCGAACAGGTTCACATCGCCCATGATGAACGTGAGGCCGTCGGAACCGTTGGTGAAGTTCCCGCCGCCGATGCCCAGGGCCTGGAGTATCGTGCCAGGGGTGTCCTGGTTGGCCATCACGAAGATGGCCATACTGAACGCCAGGGTGATCAGCGCGAAGTAGATCTCCTCGAGCTGGACCGAGAGGTAGCCGACCAGGATCGCGAGCAGTGTCGCTACGACCATCCCGAGCACGAGCGCGAGCACCCAGGTTGCCAGCGGCGAGACGGCGCCGAACGTCTCGGGGAAGCCGAGCGCAGGCGACAGCTGGGTGACCGTCTTCGCGACCGTGTAGCCGGAGACCGCGACGAACATCGCGTGTCCGAACGAGAGGAGCCCGGTGTACCCGTACAGCAGGTTGAACGCTGTCGCGAACAGGACGAAGATCAGGGTCTGGGTCAACAGCGATATCTGGAAGCCGTCGAGTCCACCGGGGAGGAGAAACGGGATACCGTACGGTAAGCCGACCAGTAGCAGCGCCGCCAGAACGGCGGCGAGAGTGAACTGGGTCCTGCTCCGTCCGCCGCGTAGTCCGTCAGGAAATCCGTAGGCCATCAGTGCTGTCTCCGGTCGTTAGATACCCGGTGGGAGGTCGTTCGACCCGCCGAGCAGCCCCTCGCTGCCCTCGAGCAGGTCCTGTGCCTCCGACCGGCCGAGGGTGTACGTCTGGCGATTTATCTGGCCGGCACCGTCGTAGGGGACGTCTGCGTCCTGCGAGGACTCGCCGATAACACAGGACGCGTTTGCCTGGTGGGTCGTCTCGTCGAGTGTAATTGTCCCACGAGGGTCGTTCTCGAAGGTGTACCCCTCCATCTGAGAGATGATGTCGTCGGGGTTCGTGCTGCCCGCGGCCTCGATTGCGTCCTTGTATATCTGGACCGCCGCCCAGGTACTCCCGCCGGTGAAGGTCGGGTACGCCAGCACCTCGTCGTCGTCCTGGTAGGTCTCCTGATAGAGGTCGATGAAGCTCTGGTCGGCGTCCGTGTCGTAGGTGCCCGGCCAGTACCACCCGGAGTAGTGGAGACCGTCCGGCATGGTGTCACCCAGCGAGTTGAAGTTCACCGGGTCGGCACCGATGGTGTCGAAGACGTCGTCGACCTCCTCGAACAGCCCCTGCTCGGCGGCCTGGCTCGTGAACGTGACGGTGTCGCCGGCCCAGAAGCTGGTGAACACGATGTCGGGGTCCGCGCTCTGGACGGTGGTGATCTGTGGGGTCATGTCCCCGGCACCGAGGCTCGGGAACTCCGAGGCGACAACCTCGTAGTCGACCCCGAGACCGTCGAGATAGGCCTGGTAGTAGGCCCAACACTGCTGACCGTAGGCGTAGTCCGGCCCCATGTTCGCGATCCGGAGTCCGCCGTCGAAGTTGTCGGCGGTGTACTGGGCGATCCCGTAGGTCATGATGGCGGTCATCGAGTTCGTCCGGAACAGGTTCGGGAGCCCCGCAGCCCGACCGTTGCCGTCGTAGAAGTCACCGTAGGTGTCGGTGTCGGGCTCCGTGATGTACGGCGTCCCGATGTCCGTCAGGGTAAAGGGCACCCCCAGTTGCTCGATGGTCGGCCCGGAGTTCAGGGTCACACCGGAGGAGGTCAGCCCGATCATCACGTCGGCGCCGAACTCCTGGACCAGACTCCGCATCTGTGCCTGTGGGTCGTCGCCGTGGTCACGAACCTCGATCTCGACGTTGCGGCCGTTGATCCCGCCTTCCTCGTTGATCGCGTCCACGGCCACCTCGGCGGCTGCCGCGGACCCGGCGCCAAGCTGCTCGGCCAGCCCGGAGAGCAGGTAGATCCCGCCGATCCGGATCGGGTCGCCGCCACCACCGCCGCCGCCGTCGCCGTTACCGCCGCCGCCACCACCACCGCCTGAACAGCCGGCGAGTGCAGCGGTCGCGCCGGCGCCGGCGACAGTCAGGAACTTTCGCCGGTCGACTGTGCCCAGCCCCGAGGCGTCCGATCGGTCCTCCGTATGCCTGTTACTATCCTGCATGAGTACACTTTATTCAAATAGCGAGGTAATAAAGATTTACATCTTCGATAGAGACAGAGTAAATATCACAGGCGGCAACCGGCTGCCGGACGCATGTGTGTCATAAGATTTAATCTGGTGCTCCCTGTCTTGTTTTTTCATGACACTGATGCCGATGGTATCGGCGGGACTTCT
>JAQCNN010000096.1 GCA_028275005.1 Salinirussus sp. | reverse complement strand
TCCTCGGCCGACCGGACGGTGACGGTCACCCCATCCGAGAGGGTGAGCCCCCCACCCCGCGCGCCGGCCTTCGTCGGGTCGTCGTCGTGGTCGACGGTCGCGAAGCCGGCCGCGTGCCCGGGGACGAACGCGCGCGCCATGCCTGTCGCGTCGGGGCTGCCTGCCATACCCGCTGTGTCGTGACCGGCCGACATAACGGTTGTCGCCGTCCGCGGTAGCTCGCGGACCGTGACCTCTCACCCCGTCCTGTGGGGTGGGATAGCAGCCCCAAAACCGCCAACAGTGTCCGGGGGACGCAGCCGACCTATCCGCTCACAGCGGCTCCGTCAGGCGCGCAACTGCCGGCGGTTCCGAGAGAGGAGTCTCTCCGGCTCTTAGGGGCTCAGTCTCTGGCGGTCCCGCGGGAAGATGACGGCCTCGCGGATGTTTCCGAGGTCGAGCATTGTCATCACGAGCCGCTCGGCACCGAGCCCCCAGCCGGCGTGGGGTGGCATCCCGTAGCGGAACATCTTGGTGTAGTACTCGAAGGCCTCGGGCTCCAGCCCCTGCTGTTCGAACCCCTCGATCAGGTGCTCGTAGCGGTGTTCACGCTGCCCGCCCGAGACCAGTTCGAGCGAGGGGTGCATCAGGTCGAAGCCCGTCGACAGTTCGGGGTCGTCGTCGTGGTCCTTGATGTAGAAGGGTTTGACCTCGCTCGGCCAGTCGGTGACGAAGTAGTGACGGCCGACAGCCTCGCCAAGGGCGTGCTCGGCCTCCGTCGAGAGGTCGTCACCCCAGCCGAGTTGCTCGTCGAGTTCGCCGGTGGCGTTGACCCGCTCGATCGCCTCCTCGTAGCTCAGCCGGGGGAAGTCGGCCTCGGGAACCGAGAAGTCCTCGTAGCCGAGTGTCTCCAGTTCCTCCTGGCAGTGCTCGGCGACCCCCTCGTAGGCCGCCCGGACGACCGTCTCGCAGGCGTCCATCGCGTCCGTGTGGTCGTAGAAGGCCGACTCGAAGTCGATGCTCGTGGCCTCGTTGAGGTGACGGGGGGTGTTGTGCTCCTCGGCGCGGAAGATCGGGCCGACCTCGAAGACCCGCTCCAAGCCGGAACCGACCATCAGCTGCTTGAACAGCTGGGGGCTCTGGTTCATAAAGGCCTCCCGGCCAAAGTAGGTCACCGGGAACAGCTCCGTTCCACCCTCCGTGCCGGTGGCGACGATCTTGGGGGTGTTGATCTCCGTACAGCCCAGCTCGCGGAACTGCTCGCGGACCGCCCGGAGCACCGCCGCGCGGACCTCGAAGACGGCCTTCACCTCGCCTTTCCGGAGGTCAAGCGTGCGGTTGTCGAGCCGGGTCGAGAGGTCGGCGTCGACCTTTCCCGACGGGTCAAGCGGGAGTTCGGGGTCGGCCTCCGCGACCACCTCGACCGAGTCGGGGACGACCTCGACGCCCGTCGGCGCCCGCTCCTCCGACTCGACTCGACCCGTCACCCGGACGACACTCTCCCGGTGGACGCCCAGCCCGGTCTCGACGAGGTTCTCGTCCATCTCGTCCTTCTCGAACTTTACCTGTATCTTCCCGGAGGCGTCCCGGAGGATGAGGAAGGCGATGCCGCCGAGGTCGCGGATCTCGTTGACCCAGCCGGCGACGGTGGCGTCCGTGCCGGACTCGGCGTCGGCCGCGTATGTGCGGTCGTCCATAACCGCGGGTGAGGGCGGCCCGGACTTAAGACCAGTCTTTGCCGGCCGGAACGGGACCGTGACCCGCAGAGCAAGTTCGTTTCCACTCGCTGACACCGGAACCGGTGGTTTAACTGTCGCATCGGCGAAGTAGAGTGTATGTATCAGGTACTGGCACCGATCGACGACGACCCCGAGCGCGGCCTGTCACAGGCGGAATTTATCGAGACCCTCCCACGGGCGAACGAGGAGGTGGAGGCGGCGCTGACCCACGTCCTCCAGACCGAGGGGTCGGACCTGCCGGAGCCGATGGCGACCCCCTCGCGGGTCAGGGCCGTCCGTGAGGTGCGTGACTACCTCCAGGACGCGGGGATCAGTACGGCGATCCGCGAGGCCGACGTCCCGCCCGCCGACGGTATCCTCGACCTGGCCGACGATATCGACGCCGACCTCGTCGTGATGGGTGGGCGCAAGCGCAGCCCCGCCGGAAAGGTCCTCTTCGGCAGCGTCACCCAGTCCGTGCTCCTGAACACTGACCGGACGGTCGCTGTCACCGGCCGCCACGAGTAGCGGGTCCACCGTGCTGTCCGCGGAGTGTCGGCGCCTCAGAGCCTGCGCCGCCCCTCGGCACCGACCGCCGCGGCGTAACCGGGGAGTAGCGGCAACAGACCGGTCCCCCCGGCGTCGAACTGGCCGAACAGTGCCGCCATGTCCTCGACCGCCCCGCCCAGCCCTGCGTCCCGGAGGTCCGCCGGCGTGGTCCGTGGCGTGTAGGCCAGCCGGTCGACAAAGTCATCGACGAGCCGGTCGGCCTCCTCGCAGGCGGCCGCAAGCGCGTCGTCGTCACCCGTCACCGCTGTCCACCCTGCCTCGAGAGCCGCCGGCCACTGCGCGAGACACCGGTAAATGCTCGGTAGCCCGTCGCCGAGGTCGTGGCGCTCCTGGACCGCCGCCAGTGTCTCCTTTGCTGCTGTTGGCGTCTCGTCTGGTCCGGTCATGGTCGGCTTGCGGCCGCGACCGCGGTCGAGGTCGGCAGGGTATGGGGCGGTCGAATCGACCCCACCGGCGACGCCGCCGAGCCGCTCGCCGTCGAGCGTACGCGCCAGCGTCCGGAACAGCACCGCCAGCCGCGGCCCGACGATATCGAACGTCGCCAACTGTCCCTGGAGCTCGCGGTACTCCGGCGGCCGCAGGTCGAGGTCCCGGCTGTCGTGGACCGGTATCTCGAGCGGTGTCAGGGCCGCGTCGCGGTAGTCGACGCTGAGCTCCGCGAACGCCCGGGTGTCGAAGACAGGGGCGACCTGCCCCCAGGCGTACCGCAGGAAGGCGGGCTCGTTTGCCATTGCCGTCCGGAAGATCCAGTTGACAAACGGGGCCCGGAAGGTGCGCTTGATGTCGTCGTAGAGGCCGCGCTGCCAGCCCGTGGCCTCGTGGTCGTAGACCTGTGCGGTCGTATCGAGTGCCATGAGCCGACCTACACCGCCGGGGACAAAAGTCCGCGTCCGGCAGGGCCGGCCACACTCAACACTGACGGGACCGTCAGGCGACCTGCTGTCGCCATTCGCGGAGGCGGTCGGCGGAGACACCCTGGACGTCGTCGGCCACCGCCTCGGGGTCGACCTCCTCGAGGTCGCCAGGGGATTCGACGCCGGCCGACTCGAGTTTCTCGGCGGTCGCGGACCCGACCCCGTCCAGGTCCTCCAGGTCCTCGACGGCCTGCTCGGCACGGTACTCCCGGTAGTTGCAGACCGGACAGCCGAGTTCCCAGGGGTCGTCGCCGTCCTGCACCACCAGCTCGGGGAGGTCGTGTTCCTCACAGTAGATGTCGGTCACCTCGATCTCCCCGTTGCGGGGCAACGGCAGCGAGTACTCACAGTCCGGATACCGGGTACAGCCGGCCAGCCGCGAGCCCGAGCGAAGCTGTTTGATCGCGAGCC
Source organism: Salinirussus sp. (assembly GCA_028275005.1). Lineage (GTDB taxonomy): Archaea > Halobacteriota > Halobacteria > Halobacteriales > Haloarculaceae > Salinirussus. The sequence goes on along the minus strand of JAQCNN010000096.1, from coordinate 2,566 downwards.
GCCCGCCGTCCGCTCCGGCGGTGTCGCCCCCATCCTGTTGCTCCGTCGGGGTAGGCTCGCCACACTCGGGGCAGGCACCGATCACCTCGTCGTCGCTGTCGTCGGCCTCGGCGGCCGCACACCGCGGGCAGCCGTGGACAAAGGTGTCCCGGCCGGCGAGCATCTTGACGTGGTTGGTGTCGTGGTCCTCGCAGGCGTCGTCGGTCACCACCGGCTCGCCCGTGCTCGGCAGCGGGAGCGTGAACCGACAGTCCGGAAAGCCGTCACAGCCGACAAAGTAGGAGCCGTCCTGTGACTGGCGGATCAAGAGGTCCTCGCCACACTCCGGACAGGGGCCGAGCCGGCGGTCGGCCTTCAGCGACTCCTGGAGGTGCTTGCCCACCGCCTCCTGGGAGGCCCGCAGCTCCTCGAAGACCTCCTCGAGCATCTCACGGGACTCGGCGGTCACCTCCTCCAGGGCGGCCTCGCCGCTCGCGATGGCGTCCATATCCGCCTCCAGTTGGGCGGTCATCTCCTCGCTGACCACACGGTCGGCGAACTCCTCGGCCGCCTCGATGACCGCCTCCGCGAGCCCGGTCGGTCGGGGCGGGTCGCGCTCGATGTAGCCGCGGTCGTACAGCTTCTCGATGGCGTTGTGGCGCGTCGAATTGTGGACGATGATGCCACCCTCGACCGCGAAATTTGGGGCCGCCGAGTCAACCGTGATATCGTACACGGGACCGTCGTAACTCCGCTCGGTTACGCCGGTGACAGTCGTACCAGCCGGTTGCCCGTTCAGCGTCGCGTATATCGAGTTCTCGGCCCCATCAGCAGTGTACCGGATCGTCCGCAACCCGTTTTTGCTCCGGTTGCTCCCCTCGACCCGCTTCTGGACGTATCCCTCAGTACGGAGGTCTCGGACCCGGTCGCTCACTTGTCCGCGACTGAGGTCGAGCGCGGACGCCAGTTGGTCGGTCGTCTTCGGTTCGTCATCGATGTAGTCGAGAAGCCGGTGTTTGTGAGTCGTCACGTCGTAGGACTGTAACGCATCGAGACCGCGGTAGAATTTCCGGTCGACTGCGACGGGGATGCTGTCGAAAAAGCGTTCGAGGTTCTCACGCCCCCTGATGTGGAGTTTGTGCTGGTTTCGGTTGAGTGTCGTCTCGATATTCCAGTTCTCGAGCATGTCAGCGACACCGGCGAGCAGCCCGTGGTCGGTATTCGAAATGAACGCCTTCCGCTCGCGGGAGACGTGCCCTTCGTCGTCGAACAACGCACCGATGAAGGCCGGCTGAAGTGGGTCCGGAATGGCTGGACAGCCACCTTCGGTCATAGCACTGAGGACCCGAACCAGGACGCGACTCAGTGCGCTGGAGAGACTGACCTGATACTTGTCCCGGTGGTGGTCTTCGCGACCCGGTCGTTCGCTGACGGTCGGTGTCGTGTCGAAGAGTGATTCGATGTCCGCAACGAACCGGTCGACGAGTCGCCGGTCAGTGTTGTGATAGCGGACGTCGACCACGTTCTCGTCTTCGTCGACGTGGATCGAGCCGTCGCCGAGAAGGTTGGCCAGCAATCGAGCGAGCTCCGGAGACCAGGCCAGCGGGAACGGGTTCGTGATGGTTGTGTCGTAATTGAGCCCGTGAAACGCGTCGGGACGGATATTCAACTCACCGAGCAGCCAGACGGGCACGTCCCGCTTTCCGTTCTCGTAGTCGCTGACTGCGGCGTGGTCGGTCCCGTACTGTGACGCGAACTTTGCCTGGGATTCACCGGACACAGCCCGTGCCTGGGCGACAGCATCGTTACACCCGGTCCCGTACAACTTCGAATTCTTGTCACACGCGGAGGCGAACGACTCCCAGGACAAGACGAGCCAGTCGCCGTCGTCTTTCTCCCGGTCAACCTCGCGGCGTGCGCTCACCAGTTCGTCACCTGTCTGTATCTCCGAGGCGGGTTTGATTTCGATACCTCGGAGTGTCCGAACGTAGAGTGGATGGTCGTCTGTGACAGAGAATCTCCCGTTGGCCGTCTCGACACTAATGACTGTCTCGTCGTCTTCGAGCGCACGTCTGCTGACGAGCGTTTCGTCGCGCTCGGTGATACGTTGAGTCCGCTCATCGAGCGAGAGGACGGTCGTGTCGTCGGTTGCAACCGCGATGTCGGTGTCGCCGTCAGCGACGACCACCCGCTTTTCATCGAACAGGTCACCGACCTGCTTTCTGACAAAATCTCCCTCGGAATTCCGGCAGAGGATCCGCGTGTCTCCTGTCAAGCACTTCGTCCCAAGCCCACGAGACTCCATTTCTCTGATAAGTCTGGACTGGCCGTACCGGCGCGGGGGCTGGGTCTGCTTTGCCTCCAGCCGGACATCCGTGACCCCGAGCCGGTCACCCTCGCTTATCTCGGGGACGACGGTCTCGCTGGTGCTCGGGTACGGGTAGACCTCGTGGTAGCCGGGCTCGACCAGCCGCTTGCCGTTTGCCTTTAGCTGGCAGCCGTTTGCCTCCGCGACCATACGGAGGTGTGCCCAGGTCGCCGGCTCCGCCACGGTGGCGAAAAAGTGCCGGACGACCAACTCGTACAG
>JAQCNN010000159.1 GCA_028275005.1 Salinirussus sp. | reverse complement strand
AGACAGGCCTCCATCGCCTTTGGACACCGGTCCGCGAAGTAACACCGGTCACCCATCTCCTCGTCGACCAGGCTGGGGACGTTGCCCTCGATCGGCTGGAGCCGTGGCTGTGGGTCCTGTAGGTCCGGGATCGACCCCAGCAACCCCTGTGTGTAGGGGTGGACGGGGTTGTCGAAGACGTCGTCCAGGCTGCCCCGCTCGACCACCTCGCCGGCGTACATCACACAGACCCGGTCGCACATCCTGGCGATCACCCCGAGGTCGTGGGTGATCAGGACGATACTCATCCCCCGGTCGGTCTGGATGTCCCGCAGCAGGTTCAGGATCTGCGCCTGGATGGTGACGTCGAGTGCCGTCGTCGGCTCGTCGGCGACCAGCAGGTCGGGCTCGCCGGCCAGTGCCTGTGCGATCATCGCCCGCTGGAGCATCCCGCCGGAGAACTGGCTGGGGTACTCCTCGGCGCGCTCGGCGGGGTCGGGGATGCCGACCTGTTCGAGCAACTCGACCGCCCGCTCCGTGCTCGGCTCTGTCACGTACCCGCGGCCGGGGACGAGCGTGTCGAGAAAAAAGCGGCCAAAGCCGTACCCCTGGGTCCGCGACCGCGTCGACCGGGGGTTTGCTCGCGCCCGGCGCTGGACCTCGACGGCCTCGGCGATCTGCTCGCCGACGGTCAGTGAGGGGTTGAAGCTACTCATCGGGTCCTGGAAGATCATGCTGAAGGATGGCCCCCGGAGCCCCCGACGGACGCGCTCGGAGACGGTCCGGAGGTCGATGTGGTCGCCGTCGACGGCCACCGAGTCGTCACCCCGGTACTCCTCGGCGAGGTCGGGGTCGCGGTACCAGACCTCCCCGGCCGTGACCCGGCCCGGCGACTCCACGAGGTCGATCAACGACAGCGCGGTCACGGACTTGCCCGACCCGGACTCGCCGACGATCCCGAGGATCTCGTTCTCCCGGACGTCGAAGGAGACGGACTCGACGGCGTTGACCTGCCCCTCCTCGGTGAAAAACCGAGTCGAGAGGCCCTGGACAGACAACAGCGTGTCCACACCGGCCGGCGGCTGGCGCTTGGCCCCGGCTTCACGGCTCATGTGCCACCCTCCCCCTCGATGTCCGGGTCCAGCGCGTCCCGAAGCCAGTCACCGACCAGGTTGATCCCGATGACCGACAGCATGATCGCGATCCCGGGCATCGTCGCGATCCACCACTGTCCCGAGGAGACGTAGTCCTGGCCCTGAGAGATGTCAAAGCCCCAGGAGAGGGTCGTCCCCGAGAACCCGAGAAAGGACAGCGCGCTCTCGAGCAGAATGATCGCCGCGATCTGGACCGTCCCGAGCACGATGATCGGGGTGATGGCGTTTGGCAGGACGTGGCGACCGATGATCCGGGTATCCCCGGCGCCCAGCGCCCGGGCGGCCTTGACGTACTCCTGCTGGCGCAACGAGAGCGCCTCCCCGCGGGCGACGCGGGCGAACCACACCCAGTTCACGAGCCCGACGACGACCACCACCGTTATCGGAAGTGTCGCCGAGCCGGGCATCCCCGACGCCAGCCCTGCCGCTACGAAGGGGTCCGGAATCGCGACCGTCGCCCGGCCCCACAGCCCGATCAGCGCGACCGCGAGCACGAGCGAGGGGAATGCGAGGCTGACGTCGGCGACCCGCATCAGCGCGTCGTCGACGGTCCCACCCTTGTACCCCGCAACGAGCCCGACGGGGACACCGACCACTACCGCCAGCACCGTCCCCAGGACGCCGACCAGAAGCGACGTGCGGGCACCGTAGATGACCCGCGAGAGCATGTCACGCCCGAGCCCGTCGGTCCCCAGCGGATGGGACAGCTTCGCCTCGATGGTCGTCACGTTGGTGACCGTCTGCACCTCGCCGTCGACCAGCTGTGCGGTTGTCTCGTTGACGGTCTTGGTGAACCCGACCGGCGGGAGTTCGGTCTGGTTGAGGTTCTGTGCGGTCGGGTCGTGTGGCGCGAGCAGGGGCGCGAACACCGCCACCAGGACGATCACGACCACCAGCAGTAGCCCGACCTTCGGGAGCAGACTGTTCCGGAACCCCTTTTTGAGATTCCGGATGACCCGCGGTGAGACCATCAGTCGTACACCACCTGTGGGTCGAGGTAGCCGTAGACGATATCGACGACGATGTTCACGATGACGAAGGCGGTCCCGATAACGATCAGACAGCCCTGTAGGGCCGGCCAGTCACGGAGGTTGATACTCTGGATGACCAGCGTCCCCAGTCCCGGCCAGGAGAAGACCGCCTCGGTGATCACTGCCCCGCCGATCAGGGTGCCGAGCTGGAGGCCGAGCACCGTGATCACGGGGATGAGTGTGTTCCGCAGCGCGTGTTTGTACCTGACCAGACTCTCCGGGGCGCCCTTTGCGCGTGTCGCCCTGACGTAGGACTTTCCGAGTTCGTCGAGCATCCCCGACCGGGTCAGCCGGGTGACCAGCGCCATGAAGTACGTTCCCAGGGCGATGGCCGGCAGGGTGATGTACGAGAGCCACTCGAGCAACGCCCCGACGAACGGCTCCGGGCCGACCAGCGCGGCCACCACCCCGATCGAGGTCACGCCGCGGCCGCTGGTCTGGAAGATGTCGAACTGGACCGCAAAGACAAGGATCAGCATGATCCCCAGCCAGAAGTTCGGCGTGCTGATCCCCCCCAGCGAGAACAGCGTCGCCCCGTAGTCGACCGGTGAGTTGCGCCGGGTGGCACTCAAGACGCCAAGCGGGATCGAGAGGACGATAGCGACGACGGTCGCGGCGAGGGCGAGTTCGAGCGTCGCCGGCACCCGCTCAAAGACCATCCGCGAGACCGACAGGCCCTTGACGTAGGAAAAGCCCATGTCGCCCTGCACCAGGTCGGCGAGATACTGGCCGTACTGGACGTAGACCGGCTGGTCGATGCCGAGTTCGGCGGCGATCGCCTGACGGGTCTCCTGGCTGGCGTCCAGCGGTGCGACCGCGTTGATCACACTCCCGGGCGTGATAAACCGGAGCCCGAAAACCACGGTGATAACACCCCAGACGACGCCGAGACCCTGTAAACTCCGCGTGATGGCCAGTCGACCGAGCGACATCGATGTTGTGTCAGTTCTGCGAGACGGTCCAGAGGTCGATGAGTTCGTCGGGGCGGGGTTCCCACTGGATGTCGCTTGCGGTGCCGTAGACGCTGAACTGCTGGTGGAGGAACACCCACGGCGCCAGGTCGTGCAGCAACTGGTTACACTCCTCGAGGATCTGCTCGCGGGCCTGTGGGTCCGACTCACTCTGTGCCTGCTGGATGAGCGAGTCGACCTCGTCGTTTTTCAGGACCGTGAGCGGGCCGTCACTGGTCAGCAGCGGGCCGATCGTCTGGGAGCCGTCGAACTCCGCGTTCCCCCAGCCCAGCAGATTGAACCGTGGCCGGTCCTCGATACTGTCCGCGGTCACGTCCTGGACAAGCGAGTTGAACTCCCGTTGCTGGAGTTCGCAGTTGACGTTCGACAGCGAGTCGATCTGGTTGGCCGCCGCCTGGGCGACCTCGACGTCCTTCAGGTACCGGCCGATCG
>JAQCNN010000158.1 GCA_028275005.1 Salinirussus sp. | reverse complement strand
GACTCCGGCGCGCCCGAACTCGACGGCGAGAAGCCGGTCAACCCGTCGGGTGGCCTGCTCGCCAAGGGCCACCCCATCGGGGCGACCGGTGTCGCACAGATCAACGAGATCTACGAACAGCTGCGGGGCGAGGCCGGCGCGGTCCAGGTCGGCAACGACCCCGCGTACGGGCTCCAGCACAACGCCGGGATCGGCCGCAACGCCACCGGCAGCATCTCCTGTGTGAACGTCCTCTCGAGAGAGCGGCCCTGACCAGGGGGGAGGCCTCCCGGCCTCCGCGGGCCCGCCTGGCTAGAACGCCCGCCGTCCTCGACCGGTGGCCCTGCCGCGGTGAGGACAGCCCCGAGCCGACGGCCGAGGGGTGGACCACCGTCCCGGAACACATACAACCGTCCCGTGAGAGGCCCTGCACATGACGACACACGAGGAGTGGACGGCTCAGCAGGACAGCACCACAGTCGGCCTCGACAGTCACGAGGTCGAGGTCGCCTACTACGAGGGCGGTGACCCCGCAGACCACACCGTTGTTTTCCTCCACGGGATCCCCACCTGGTCGTTTCTCTGGCGAAACGTCGTTGGCGTCCTGGAGGGGGACTATCACGTCCTCGCGCCGGATATGGCGGGCTACGGTAACTCCGCGATGTGGGACGGCTTCGACCGTTCGGTCCGCGCCCAGGAGGACATGCTCGACAATCTGCTCGACGACCTCGGGGTGGAGCGGCCGGTCTCGCTTGTCGCCCACGACATCGGCGGGGGCGCTGCACTCCGGATGGCCGCCCACGACCCCGAGGCGGTCGAGCGTCTCGTCGTCTCGAACGCCGTCTGTTACGACTCCTGGCCCGTCGAGTTCGTCTCGAACCTCGGCCTCCCCGACACCACGGGGATGGACTTCGAGGAGCTCGAGGCACAGCTCGACTTCGCCTTCGGGGACGGCCTCTACGGCGACGCGGCGGACCACCAGGACTTCGTCGAGGGGATGAAAGCGCCCTGGCTGACCGAGACGGGCCGGCGGTCGCTCTCGCGGGACGCCACCGCCACCAACACCAACCACACGACCGAACTCGACTACACCGCGATCACGGCGGCCGTGACCTGTCTGTGGGGGGTCGACGACGTGATGCAGCCGGTCGCCTACGGCGAACGTCTCGCCGAGGACGTCGCCGGCGACAGCGAGGTTGTCCGGCTTGAGGACACCTTCCACTGGGTCGTCGAGGACCAGCCCGAGGCCTACCGCGAGGGGCTGGCCGACGCCTTCGGTGTGTAGAGCCGGGCCTCGGCTGCGGCGGCGCCCGGCCCCGGCCACAGGCACAGGGCAGCGTCGGGGTTAGAGTTAGGACGGTCCGTGCCTCACTACCGGTGATGGACGGCGTTCACGACCTCGGCGGCACCGACGGAACAGGGCGGGTCTCGCACACGCCGACCGAACCGGTCTTTCACGACGGGTTCGAGCAGCGGGTGTTTGCGATGGTGATGGTGACGATGGCCCGGCGCGAGTACACGATGGACGAGTTTCGCCACGCCATCGAGCGCATGGCACCCGCCTGGTACCTCGACTCCTCGTACTACGAGCACTGGCTGGCGGCGATGGAGACCCTCCTCGTCGAGCACGGTGTCGTCGACGACGACGAGCTGTACGAGCGTCTCGAGCAGGTGCGGGCCGGCGAGGCGACGGTCCCCGACCGCACCGACCCCGACGCGGCCGGGATGATGCGGGCGGTAGTTGAGAGCGGCGGCGGGACGTATCGGGGGCCCGGCGAGCCCGCCTTCGAGACCGGTGAGACTGTCAGGGTGCGCAACATGCACCCGGAAGGACACACCCGCTGTCCGGCGTACGTCCGCCGCGCCGAGGGGACCGTCCAGGAGGTCCACGGCACACACGTCCTGCCGGATGCGCGCGCACACCAGGAGGGTGAGTCCCCGGAGCCACTGTACTCGGTTCGCTTCGACGGCGAGGCGCTGTGGGGACCCGACGCCGAGGCAAACACGGCCGTCTCCGTCGACCTCTGGGAGAGCTACCTCCGGTCGCCGTGAGGGTCTCCCCTTCGGGGTTGGTCTGTCCGCTCTGTGGGAATTATTAAGCCACGCCGGGGCCACAGCCTGTTTATGACCGGCGACCACGACGACCCGGACCACCCGGTTCCGACCGACGACCCGGACCACCCGGTTCCGACCGACGACCCGGAGGCCCGCGCCCGTGCACTACAGTCGCTGCTCGTCGAGAAGGAGAAACTCTCGACTGACGCGGTCGACGAGGTGGTGAGTCTCTACGAGGAGGAGGTCGGACCGATGAACGGCGCCGAGGTGGTTGCCCGGGCCTGGAGCGACCCCGACTACCGGGAGTGGCTGCTCGAGGATGGGACCGCCGCGATCGGCGACCTTGGCTACACGGGGGTTCAGGGTGTCGACATCGAGGTAAAAGCAAATACCCCGGAGACACACAACGTCATCGTCTGTACGCTCTGTTCGTGTTACCCGTGGCCGGTGCTCGGGCTCCCCCCGACCTGGTACAAGTCGCCACCGTACCGGTCGAAGGTGGTCAAGCGCCCACGGCGCACGTTACGGGAGGCGTTCGACCTCGACGTGCCCGAGGACACGGAGATCGGGGTCTGGGACTCTAGCTCCGAGATCCGGTATATGGTGCTCCCGCAGCGACCCGACGGCACCGAGGGGCTGTCGGAGACGGAGCTAGCCGAGTTGGTCACCCGTGACTCGATGATCGGCGTCGAACGACTGGGTGAGCAAAGCGCGGAGGAGTTGGCGTGACTGACGACCTCAGGGCCGTTATCGGCGACGTTCGCGAGGCCACCGAGCCGCCGGGCGAGGACGACGTTGCCTTCGATGCGCCGTGGCAGGCCCGGGCGTTTGCGCTGACCGTCGCGTTGCGCCGTACGGGTGAGTTCCCGTGGGACGCGTTTCAGACGCGACTGGTCGAGGAACTGGAGGCGTCGGCTGACACCGCCGACGTGTCGACCGACGCCACGGGCGCCGAGGCGGCGTACTACGAGGCGTGGCTGGCCGCCTTCGAGCGGCTGCTGCTCGAGGAGGGGGTGCTCGACGACGAGGCGCTTGCCGAGCGGGCCGCGGCGTTTGCCTCCGGCGAGCGCGACGCCTCGGAGTTCGTCGTCGGCGACCGTGGACACGACCACGACCACGCGCACCACGACCACTGAGACGGCGGACAGTCCCTCACTCAGCCGGTCCGGCTCACAGCGGCTCCTCGCCGTCGATGATCCGCTCGGCGCGGTCGGCGAGTGCGGGAACCCGCTCGCGCATCTTCGGGTACATCTCGTTGTCGGCGTTACCCTCGAGATGCCGGCGGAAGAACATCTCGCCCAGCCCCGCGAGCTTGTAGACGGCGAGTGTCCGGTAGAAGCGGTCGTTGTCGTATGAGAGCCCGGTCCGTTCCTCCCACCGGGTGACCAGCTCCCGCCGGGTCGGGAACTCCTCGTGTTCCATGAAGCGGGTCACCAGCTCCGGCAACACGGGGTCGGGGTCCTTCGCGTCCCGCCAGTAGGAGAGCATCCAGCCCAGGTCGAAGAAGGGGTCCCCGAGTGTCGACATCTCCCAGTCCAGGACGGCGTTGAGCCGGGGTGGGGTCTCCGGCCCGAAGATGACGTTGTCGTGTTTGTAGTCGCCGTGGACCAGCGTGTGCGGGTACTCCTCCGGGGTGTTCTCGCTCAGCCACTCGCTGACGCGGTCGAGTGCCGGCACCTCACGTTCCTCGCTGGTGACCTCGAAGGCCCACTCGAGTTGCTCGTGCCAGCGGTCGACCTGGCGTTCGGTGTAGCCCTCGGGGTAGCCAAACTCCGCCAGCCCGACGGCCTCGACGTCGACCTGGTTGATCTTCGCGAGCGTGTCGACGAGTTCCTCGCCCACCTTCCGGCGCCCCTCCGGCGTGGACAGGCGTTCGGGGACGCCCGCCCGGGGTACATCGCCGGGGACCCGCTCCATCACATAAAAATCCGAGCCGATGAGGCTGTGGTCGTCACAGGCGGCCACTGTTGTCGGGACAGGCACGTCGGTGTCCTGGAGTGCACTCATCACCTCGTGCTCCCGGAGGACGTCGTGGGCGGTGTCGGCGGTCTCACCCGGCGGGGGTCGGCGGATGATGAGGGTTCGGTCACCCCACTCGACGGTCAGTGTCTCGTTGGAGTTGCCGCCCTCGTGGCGCTCGACACTGTAGGTCTCTGTCGGCCCAAGCTCCGCCGCCAGAAACGTCCGGAGCCTGTCCACGTCGACCAGACGTTCGAAGTAGTCGTCGGTGTCTGCCATGGTGCTCCCTGGACGGGCGACGTATGAAAATATGTGGGGTTTGTCCACACACGGTCGCCGACGGAGACCGGACACGGGGTTCAAGCCGTGGTACCATTCCACA
>JAQCNN010000156.1 GCA_028275005.1 Salinirussus sp. | reverse complement strand
GGCGACATCATCGAGACGATGCGGGACCACATCGAACTCGCGGAGAATCTGGGCGACCACGCGACGGCCCAGATCCTCCGGGAGCTGCTGGTTCAGGTCGAGGACGACGCCCACCACATCGAACACTACCTCGAGGACGACTCGCTGGTACTCGAAGAGAGCCTCAACTGAGGCCGCCGACTGTCTGCGACCTTTCTCTCTGCCGATACACCGATAGCTACGGGTTAAGACACTGCTCTATCTGACTGGGCACGGGGCCGTACTTCAGGCTCGGTACCACGTCCTGGCCCGCCCACGACTGATACTGTCGGACGTAACTTTCTAAATAGATTCGCCACCCCGGGGTGGCGAAATTCTTGAATGGCTTACGTCCGGCAGTATGAGTCGGGAGGTCTGTCGCTGCGTCGCTACGGGTCCAGTGGGACAGTAAGGTCGGTCGCAATCCACCCGTTCTTGTTGTTCTGTTCGATGAAGACGGTACGGTCCGGGGAGCTGTTGTGTGCGGTCACCGGCGGCTCGCGGTCGTCGGCCACCCGTTCCCGGTGTGACGCTGTCATCAGGTGGATTAGGCTGCCCTAAATCTAAAAGGGTTTTGGTCGGCCTAATCCGTGAGTGGCTTGTGCGGGGAGTCCCCACCAGTGAGTATGAGCGACGGCGAGCGCGGCGGCGACGAGGGACCCCGCGGTGACCGGCGCGCCGAGCGTGAGCCGGCGGCGCGTGCCGGCGACGACCAGCTCCGCGAACAGGTGAGCGAACTCGCGGAGACGCTGACGGAGTTGGAGACGGAGCTCAGCGGCGGGTCCCGCCGCCCGCAGCTGCGTGACCTGATCCGGTTCACCCGGGAGGTGACTATCCCTGCCGTGATCCTCGTCCTGCGGACGAACATCCAGGCGCTGAAACTCCTTCAGCGGGCGCTGGCCTTTGGTGACCGGGGGGGCGATGGGCGCGAGAGCCGGCTCAGACGGCGGGCGGAGGAGGCCGGCCGGTCGGCGCTGACGGAACTCGATAGCGCCCTCGAGGACCTCGGTGACGCGCTGTCGGGGACACAGGACAGCCGGGCTCGTGACCTGCTGGGGCAGGCCCAGGACCTGCAGACCGAGGTCGAGACAGAGCTGTCCCGCGGGCCCGGCGCCGACCCGGGTCGAGGCCGGGGTGTCGACGACACAGAGGGCGTCGAGATCGATGTCGACGCCGAGCTTCAGTCGATCAAGGACGAACTCGACGAGGGCGACGGGAGCGAGGAGGACCCCGAGTAGCGGAAACTGTCCGCGGACCCTGTGGGCCCGTGTCATAGCCTACTCGACCGGTTCGAACCGGTAGCCGTCCCACGCCTGGCTCGCCGGCTCACGGATCCCCGCGTCGGGCTCCCGGAGCTGTTCGACGTGGACTGGCCGGACGCGGTCGCCGGTCTCGACATCCTCGGTCGTCGCCCCGCCCAGCGCCCGCACCGAAGTCCCGTCGACGTCGAACTCGACGATGGCGAGCGTGTTCGGCTCGCGAACCCCAGGCGGCGTGGCGGTGCTAGTCGTCCAGGTCACCACCTCGCCGGTCCGGTCGGCGAGGTCGACGGTCTCGGTCTGTCCCTGGCCACACGCCGGACAGACCCCGTGGCCCGGGTAGGTGAGATGCCCGTCGGGACACCGGTGTGCGTCGAGGCTCATGCGCGTACCCCCTCGACCAGTGTCGTGACGACGCAGTTCCCGAACCCGCCGACGTTACAGGCAAGCCCGCGGTCGGCCTCGACCTGGCGCGCGCCGGCCTCACCCCGGATCTGCCGGTACAGTTCGACCACCTGGGCCACGCCGCTGGCACCCAGTGGGTGTCCCTTCGACTTCAGCCCGCCGGAGGTGTTTACCGGAAGGTCGCCGTCCCGGGCCGTTGTCCCCTCACTCGCCATCCGCCAGGCGGTCCCCTGGTCGGCAAAGCCCAGCCCCTCGAGTTGGAGGAACTCGAGGATCGTGAACATGTCGTGCAGTTCGGCGATGTCGACGTCGTCGCGGTCCCAGCCGGCCATCCTGAAGGCCTGTTCGCCGCTCTCGACGACGCCCTTCATCACCGTGGGGTCCTCCCGCTCGTGGACGACGTGGGTGTCGGTCGCGCCGGCGACGCCGGTCACCCGGAGAAAGTCGTCGGTGTACTCCTCGGCACGGTCGGCCGGACAGAGGAGGAGCGCGGCACCACCGTCGGTCACCGGACAGAAGTCGTAGAGACGCAGCGGGTCGGCGATGACCGGGCTGTCGAGGGCCGTCTCGACGTCGATCTCCCGCTGGAACTGGGCGTTGGGGTTGAGTGTGCCGTTTGCGTGGTTCTTTACCGCGACCTCGGCCAGGCTCTCCCGGGGCGCGTCGAAGCGTTCGAGATAGTGGCGGGCGGTCAACCCCGCAAACGAGGGGAGTGTGGCCCCGTGTTTGTACTCGACGGGGTGGGTCAGCGAGGCGATAACGTCCGTCGACTCCGCGGTGGTCCTGTGGGTCATCTTCTCCCCGCCGACGAGCAGGGTACAGTCGCTGGCGCCGGAGGCGACCGACTGCCAGGCCTCAAACACGCCTGCGCCCCCGGTCCCGGAGGTGTTGTCCACCCGCTCGGCGTAGGCCCCTAACAGCCCCATGTCGTGTGCCAGGGCGTTCATCAGGCCGGTCTGTCCCTCGAACTCGCCGCTTGCCATGTTCGCGACGTAGATGTGTTCGACGTCCGCTCGCGGAACCCCCGCGTCCGCGAGACACGCCTCGCCGGCCTCGGTGAGGAGGTCCCGGACCCAACCGTCGCGCTGGCCGAACTGTGTCATCGACGCGCCGATGATTGCGACATCCATGGTACCACCATCGACCCCCCTGGTCTTTGTCCTTGCTGTCGGGACGGAGCGACAGGTACTTTAGGCCTGCCTAAAGAAATCCGTGTAGAGATGTTAGGTCAGCCTAAAACACCGGGCTCCGGCGACGTCTGTGTCGTCGTCCCGACGGTGCGCGAGCCCGAGTGTGTGCGGGCCTACGTCGCCAACGCCCGAACGCACGGCTTCGACACGGACCGCCTCCACGTCGTCCTCGTCACCGAGGACTTCTGTGACACCACGGCGATGACTGCGATGCTCGAGGACCTGGGGGTGTCGGGTGTCGTGTTCGACGGCACCCGGCGCACGCAGTGGCTCGACCGAAACGGTGTCGGGGAGTTTGCCCACCTGGTCCCCGAGGCCAGCCACGCACAGACCTCCTTTGGCCTGCTGTACCTCTGGGCACACGACTTTCCCTACGGTGTCTTTATCGACGACGACACCCGCCCGCACGCCGACCAGGATTTCTTCGGGACCCACCTACGCAATCTCGGCTTCGAGGGCGACCTCGAGCAGGTCGCCTCCGACGAGCAGTGGGTGAACGTCCTCTACCAGAACGCCGACGAACACGGCCTCTACCCGCGGGGCTACCCCTACAGCGCGATGGACGAAACCGTCGAGCGCACGACTGCGGCTGTCGACGACGTCGTCGCCTCACAGGGGCTGTGGACGAACGTCCCCGACCTGGATGCCGTCCGGATCCTGACCGACGGCGACCTCCAGGGGCAGGCACAGACACGCACGAGCGCGGCGGATTTCGAGGACGACTTTGTCGTTGCTCCGGGCAACTACCTCACCGTCTGCTCGATGAACCTGGCCTTCCGCCGGGAGGTGGTCCCCGCCTTCTACCAGTTCCCGATGGACGACAACGAGTGGGGGGTCGGCCGGTTCGACGACATCTGGAGCGGCCTGCTTCTCAAGCGGGCCTGTGACGTCCTCGGCAAGCAGGTCTACAACGGTCGCCCGCTCTGTGAACACAACAAGGCCGCCCGGTCGACGTTCTCGGACCTGACCGACGAGGTACACGGCCTGGAACTCAACGAACACATCTGGGAGGTGGTCGACGGGGCCGGGGGCAACGCCGACAGCTACGCCGGCGTCGCCCGCGATATCGCCCGCCGGCTCGCTGACGGTGACTTCTCGGCCTACGAGAACGGCGCCTTTCTGAACCACTGTGGGGAGTACACGCTCGACTGGCTGGATTGTCTCGACGCGCTGACCGACACACAGCCGACCGCCGTTGCACAGCCTGCGGGGGACGACTAACACATGACTGACGATACGACACCATCGACGGACCGACGGTCGGACGCACCGGCAGACCGAGTCTCGCGGCGGCAACTGCTCGCGACGACGGGGCTGGTAGGGGCGGCTGCCCTTGCCGGCTGTAGCGGCTTCGTCGGCGGGGACGACGGCCCGTCGGCCGACCAGATTGGGCTGGCACAGTTTCGCGGGTCGGGGCCGCTGGTGGCGTCCCGCGGCGAGCTTGGCGGGACTCGAATCGCCGACCTGCCCGACCTCTCCGGGGAGTTGAACCTCTACATCGGCGGCGGGGAGGGAGGGCTCTACCTGGACCTACTCGACCTGTTTACCGGACTCTACGACGACTTCTCCTACAGCCAGAATATGGACTCCTCGGCGAGTCTGGCAAACACCGTCGTCACCGAGGTCGAACAGGGGAGCAGCCGGGCGGACATGTTCATCTCGGTCGACGCCGGCTCGCTGGCCACCGTTGCCGAGGAGGGTGCCGCCGAGTCACTCCCATCAGCGGTGCGTGACACGCCGGACGACGACTTTGTCACCGACAACTGGGCCGGCGTCGCCGGCCGTGCCCGCGCGGTCCCCTACAACACGAACCGACTCTCCGCGGGTGATATCCCGGACACGGTCCAGGAGTTCCCGGAGGTCGCGGCCTTCGAGAACGACCTGGGCTGGGCGCCGAGTTACAGCGCCTTCCAGTCGTTCGTCACCGCGATGCGCCTCCTGCGCGGGGAGGAGACCACCCGACAGTGGCTTGTCGACCTCCGGGAGGCGGGAGCGCTCACCTTCGACAACGAGTTTCT
This sequence comes from Salinirussus sp., assembly GCA_028275005.1. Lineage (GTDB taxonomy): Archaea > Halobacteriota > Halobacteria > Halobacteriales > Haloarculaceae > Salinirussus. Next base: position 174 of record JAQCNN010000156.1, on the reverse strand, counting down.
GGTTTCGACCAGCGCCGCCGACGGCGAACTCGCCGCGGGCTTTGCCAACCACTACTACGCCCTCCGGGTTCGTAACTCCCGGCAGGACGCGCCGCTTGACCTGGCCTTCACCAGCGGGGACGCCGGCGCGCTCATCAACGTCTCCGGCGGGCTCGTCGTCCGGGGGACCGAAAA
>JAQCNN010000155.1 GCA_028275005.1 Salinirussus sp. | reverse complement strand
AGCGGGGACGAGCTGTCGGGCCCGGACGTCGACGGTGTCGCGCTGTAACGCCTGCATGAACTCGCGGTCGATAGGTGTCCCCGACTCGACTGCGGCGTCGAGTGCCTCGTAGACCCGGGTGCCCCGAAAGCCCGAGGCGTACTCCTGGCCGAGCGGGTAGACCGGGTCGTCGACCAGCCGCTGGTTCGCGGTGCCGATGTAGCTTGGCTGGATGACACCGGGCTTCTCCTCGAAGGGGATGAACCCGTCCTAGGCGGACTGCCCGTACGGCTCGAAGCCCGCCCACTCGGCCTCGCCGGCCGAGCCGTCGAAGACGCGGTCACCCCGCACCACGTCGCCCTCGACCCGCCTGACAGGGATTTTTCCTGTCGTCCAGTAGAGGGTGTTCCCCTGGCGGTCCGCGTAGACGATGTTCTGGGTCGGGGCGTCGAACAGCTCCAGGGCCTCGAGGACGTCCGTGCGGCCGGTGCTGCGGCTGAGCTCGTGGATTGCCTGTGACTCGCGGGTGCCGGACAGCCCGGTCCAGGCGACGCCGACGTGACGGGGCTCGCCGTCAATCTCTCGGTCGAGGAAGGCCCCGTGGACGGTCTTTTTCACCGTGACCTCCCGGTCCTCGGCGCCCGCCACCTCGACGGTCCGGGTCTCGGTGTCGAACGCCCGCCACTCCCCGTCGTAGCGGTAGCGCTCGCGGGCGTCGTCGGTCTCGTAGGTGTACAGGTCCATCACGTCCGCGCCCGTGTTCGTGAACCCCCAGGCGCCGTGGTCGTTCTCGCCGGCGACGACAAAGGGGATCCCGGGGAAGACGACCCCGCGGACGTCCACGTCGCCGGCGCTGACCCGCTGTTCGTACCAGACCGGCGGCGCCATCAGCGACAGGTGCATGTCGTTGGCGACAATCGGGCTCCCGCTCGCGGTGTGCTCGCCGGCGACGAGCCAGCTGTTCGAGCCGAGATACGACGGCGGCTCGAAGCGGCTCAGCCAGTCAGCAAACCCGGTGTCGACGGCCTCCCCGACGCGGGCGTCCGAACTCGCGTCTGTCCCGGCGACGCCGGAGACCGCCCCACCGACCCGCTCCGGCCGGAGTATCGGGTAGCCGTGGTCGAACTGTGCCGGATACCGCCGGCGGTAGGTGTCGGCGTCCAGTCGCTCGCGCAGCAACGCCTGCCGGAGGGTGCCGAAACTTCCGGTCAACCCCCAGGAGACCTGGACGCCGACGAGCAGCGAGGCGACCACACTCCACTCCCGGGGCTGATAGCCCAGCAGCCCGAACTCAAGCGGCAGGGGCCCCGCCTGGATGTAGGCGTTGACCCCGTCGGCGAAGGCCTCGGTGGCCCGTTCGGTGTCGGTCCCCGCGATGGCTTCGGCGGAGGCCTCGGCGGCACCCAGGAAGTCCATCCGGGTGTTGAAGACGTCGGAGTCGACGACCGGGTCGCCGGCAACCGCGGCGAGGCTGCCACGCATCCGCCGGCGGACCAGGTCCATCTCGAACAGCCGGTCGGCGGCTTGGGCGTAGCCGACCGCGAAGTACGCCGCCTGCTCCGTGTCGGCCTCGATGTGGGGGACGTGGTGGTCGTCGTAGGTGACCGTCGCCGGGCCGTACGGGCTCTCGACGGTGTCGGGGACCCGCTCGGCCCCGTTCCAGGCCTGCCCGGCAAACGGGGCGAACCGCTCGAGGAGGTCATCGGCCGGCGAGAGCGCGAGCGCACCTGTCCCGCCGGCGACGAGCGCCCCCAGCACGGCCCGCCGGGTCGTCTCGTAGTCCATCCCCTGGACCCAGGCGGTGCCGGCTCAAAAAGGTGGCCACGAACCCACACCCGCGGCGTTGTTTGTGGGGTCCGGCGGTGGCCGGGGAGGATGTCAAGCGGACTGTCCGACCTGTTTGAGCCCCTGGCTCTGTCCGGTTTGTGGGAGCCGAATGGTGAGTGTCGTCCCCTCGTCGGACACGCTGACCGCGGTCTCCCCGCCGACCTCCGTGACTAACATCCGGATCAGCCACACCCCCGACCCCTCGCCGTGAACCAACGGCTGCTCGTTGCCTGTCTCCAGTACCGCGGCCTCCGCGTCCGGCATCCCCGGCCCGTTGTCGGTGACCTCGACCTCGACCCAGTTTGCGTCGGCGCTGGAGACGGTCACACTGACCGTCGGCGTCTCGTCGGTATCGGCGTCGATTGCGTTCTCGATGGCCTCGTGTAGCGCGTTCTCGACGGCCGAGGGGACCTCGGCGGCCGCTGCCACGGGCATGGTCAGGTCGACCTCGGCCTCCGGGTGGGCTGCCCGTTGTGTGTCGACAACGTCGGTTACCAGCGGCTCGGCCGCCGTGGTGTGCGAGCGGACCTCCTCGGAGTTGACCGCCTGCCGGATGTGTCTCATGTCGCCCGTGAGCTTCTCCCAGGAGTCGAGCGTGTTCCGGACCCTGCCCAGGTGGGAGTCGCGCTCCTTGGGGGTCACGGCGTCGGCGGCCCTGGACGTCCACCCCCGGAGTTTCATGATGTCGTTCCGGATATTGTGTCGTAACACCCGGTGTAACGCCTGCAGGTGCTGTCGCTGCTGCTTTTTATCGGTGATATCGCGGCCCTCGACGACGACCCGCACAACCTCGTCCTGTTTGTTGACCACGGGTTTCGCCGAGAAGTCGACTGTACTGAGTCCGTTCGCCCCCTGGACGTCGATTTCCTCGCGGACGAACTCGCCGTTTCCGGCCCGGTCGAGTGCGTCCCCGATCCGCTCCTGTGCCGTCTCGGAGTGGTTCCACCCCGGACCGGTGTCGAACCGCCGACCGACCGCCTCCTCGCGGTCGAGTCCGTAAAATTCGAGCGCCGTGTCGTTTATCTCGATGACCGTGCCGTCCGGGTGTAACAGCCCCGTCATCTGGAACGAGTTGTCGAGGAGTGACTCGTACTGACTGATGACCGTCTCCCGGCTGGCTGCGTAGTACCCGGCGACGAACAGCATCACCGCCCCGCCGCCGGCGGCGATGAGGAGGTGAAACAGCGGCTCGTCGGCAGGCCGTCCCTCGATGACGTGGACGAGAAGAACCAGGAGTTCGATACCGGCCCCCGCGAGCCCGCCAAGGAGTGTGTAGACGGCCACAGGCCACTCCTCGGACCCGGTGAGCGCCGTCCGGCGCAGCCACAGGCCTGCGAGGACGAGGGCGACTGCCAGCCCGCCGTCCAGCGCGAGGGCGGCTATCGGGCCGGACAGCTGGCCGAGTTGCCGTAACTCTAGGAGATGGTGACCGACCGAGGCGACCAGCAGGATACCGCCGACGGCGATAACCACCGATGAGCCCCGGTACCCGCGCATATCCTACCTTCCGGTTCTTGTTCAAAAAAGGGTTATTAATAGTGCAGCCGTGACACCCTCAGCGACCCCGGGTACTCACCTGGTCGTGTGAGAGGGGGCGCGAGCCGTCGGCCTGTGGAGCAGTACCAGCCAGCGGTCGGTGTCGGCGGCTATCCGTCGGCAACCCCACAGAAGTCGATGGCCGTCGCCGCCAGCACCTTCGCGGTGTCGACCAGCGAGTCCAGTTCGACGGACTCGTCGGCGCCGTGGAGGTTGTGACCGACCGGACCGACCGTCGGGCAGGGGATGTCGTAGTAGTTGACGTAGAACCGCTCGTCCAGCCCCGCGAGCCCGCCGACGAACTGTCCCTCGGCCCCACAGACCGTCGTCGCGTGCTCGCGGGCGAGGGTGACGACCCCGGCGTCACGGTCGCACTCGTGGGGCTCGGCGTTCCAGCCGAACCACTCGACCTCGGGCGGGTTCGCGGCCAGCCAGTCGTCCTCCGCGACGACGCGCTCGACGGCTGCCTCGACCTGGCCACGGACCTCCGCGCGGGTCTCGCCAGGGGGCCACCCGACCCGACACTCCACGGTCGCCTCCGCCGGCACCGTCGAGGGCCAGTCCCCGCCCGCCACGATACCGGCGTTGAGGTTCGTCACCGCCCCCTCTGCGGCAGGGTCCTGGTTGACCGCCGGCTGGTAGTCGACCCGGGCCTTTCGCTCGCGGTCCAACTCCTCCAGGGCGGTGACAACGCGGGCCAGCCGGTCGACCGCGTTCTCCCCCTCGTAGCCGTACGCGGCGTGGGCGGCCTCCCCCTCGACGGTGACCCGAACGTACATGACGCCGCTGCTGGCGATACCGACATCCGGAAGCCCGAACGGCTCGGGGATAGCCGCGGCGTCGGGCTGGTAGCCCCGCTCGAGTGCCGCGAGTACGCCGCCGGTCCCCCCGGCCTCCTCGTCGATGGTCGACTGGAGAAGCAGGTCCCCCGACAGTTCGACACCGGACTCCCGGAGTGCGCGGTAGACGAACAGATTCGCCGCGAGCCCCCCCTTCATGTCGCAGGTGCCGCGGCCGTACAGCCGGCCGTCCTCGCGGGTCGCCGCCCACGGGTCGTAGCTCCAGCCGTCGGCGTCGACCGGGACGACGTCGATATGCCCCGAGAGGCCGAGCGACGGCCCGTCGCCCGCCCCCTCGGCCCGCGCGACGACGTTCGGGCGACCCTCGTAGCCCACGTCGTCGTAGGTCTTTGTGTCGAAGTACCCGGGGTGGTCCCGGAACCGTTCGACGTTTGGCTCCCAGACGTCCGGCTCCAGCCCCAGCGACTCCAGTTCCTCGACGACGAGTTCCTGTGCCGGGCCCTCCTCGCCGGAGACCGAGGGGGTCTCCACCAGGCGGGCGACGAGGTCGAACAGGTCCTCGCGGTGTTCCTCGATGTACCCCTGAACCGTCGCGGTGGCTCCTGCCATACCGGGATGGCGCGTGGCAGCCACTTATACTGTCGGCACGGACGAGGCGGCCGGGCCGGCTACCGCCGCTCGGCCGGTCACTCCCCGTCGGGGACGAGCAGTTCCGGGCTGTCCAGCGCGAGTTCGAACCGGTCGTCGGTCAGTGTCCGAAGGATCAGCGTCAATTCGCCGGCGTCGGTGGCCTGCCGGAGGAGCGCCGCGGCGGCGTCGTCGCGGCCGCTGTAGTAGGCCGGGACGAACACCGCCGACTCCCCACCGGTTTCGATGATAAAGAGCAAAGCGACGTAGCGGCCAGCCGTCGAACGCAACACCTCGTAGCGGTCGACGCCGTCGGCGAGCGCGGCCTCCAGGTGCTCGAACTCGTTGTCGGGGACTAACACGTCCAGCCCGAGGTCATCGACGCTCCCGTCCCTGGCGGTCACGTCGCCCGTGTGAATCTGAACGGTCTCCCAGCCCGCCTCCTCGTAGGCCGTGGCCTCCGCACGCATATCCGCGAGTAGCGCGTCCCACCACTCCAGCTCTGCGTCCTCGGCTATCCCGGTCACAGCACCTATCAGCGTCGGGTCACGCAAAAGCGTTCCCCCCGTCGAACGGGCCGGTCGGCCGGTCACCGGACAGCCTCGCCGCCTGGGTGTCCCCCGGGAGATACGTCGAAGGGACCCCGCAGTCGAGTCCGGGACGTGCGCGGGCTCGGCAAGCGACCGAGTGTGAGGGGGAACCTGTCAGCAGAGACGTAATAAGGCTGGTGACAGGCCCGGGTAGCGTTGTCCCACTACCGACAGTTTAAGTGGCTGGACGTGACAGTGGACAGATATGCCACGGGACGAACGCGGAAGTCAGGTCGACCGTCGGACACTTCTCAAGGCAGTCGGCGGCGCGGCCGCGACGGTGTCGGTCGCCGGCTGTGGGGGGACACAGAGCACGCCCACCGAGGGCGACGACGGGGGCGAGACCGAGACCGAGTCCGAGATGGACACGCCGATGGACGGCGGCGACACCGAGGAGACGACGACAGAAGCCGCCGACGAGGAGGCGTTTTCGGTCGGCGCGACGCTTGGACAGCCGGACTCCGGGCTGGACCCACACGACCACGCCGAGACGCCGACCAACATCATCGTCTCGCAGGCCTACGAGGGGCTGATGGGCCGGGACAAGGAGGGCGGGGTCATCGCGAAGCTGGCCACCGAGTGGGAACGTGTCGAGCCGGGCACGGTTCGGTTTACACTCCGGGACGGCGTCACCTTCCACAACGGCGACCCGCTCACGGCCGAGGACGTCCGGTACAGCATCCGTCGGGTCGAACTCGAGGAGGTCGGCGGCGCACTCCCACAGGACGGTGACCTGGCAGGAACTGGGAGTCTCGCCGGAGTCGAAGCCGGTGACGGCGAGGTGACGGTCAACTTCGACGGGCTGAACCCGATCGTGTTCGCGCTGTTTGCCACGAACGGCCAGGTCATGCAGCGGTCCTTCGTCGAGAACAACGAGAACAGCTTCATCAACCGCAACACGAACGGGACTGGCCCGTTCCGGGTGACGGGCTACCAGTCGGGCACCTCGGTCTCCTACGAGCGATACGAGGACTACTGGGGCGAGGTGGCGGCGGCCGAGGAGGCGACGATTACCAACTCCTCGGAGTCGAGTACCAGGGTCAACCAGCTGCTCGCCGAGGAGACTGAGATCGTCACGAACGTGCCGCCACAGGAGATCTCCCGGGTGGAGGGGTCGGATGTTGGGTCGGTCAGCCCGGTCCCGAGTACCCGAACCATCTTCCTGCAGATGCGGTACGACGTCGAGCCCTTCAGCAGCCAGCAGTTCCGCCAGGCGATGAACTACGCCGTCGACGTCCAGGGTATCATCGACGACGTCCTCCAGGGCTTTGGCGACATCACCACCCAGCCGACCCTCTCGCAGTTCACCGGGTACAACCCTGACGTCGAACCCTACGACCACGACCCGGACAGGGCCGAGCAACTGGTCGAGGAGTCGGGCCACGCCGGTGTCGACATCACGCTCCAGACGCCGATCGGCCGGTACCTGAAGGACGTCGAGGTCGCCCAGGCGGCGGCCAACCAGATCGACTCGCTGTCGAACGTCAACTGCGAACTCCAGCAACGGGAGTTCAACTCGCTTGTCCAGGACGTGACCGCGGACAGTATCGAGGACCGGCCGCGGTTCAATCTGCTGGGCTGGGGGAACGCGGAGTTCGACGGCTCCCAGACGATCGGCCCGCTGCTGACCAGTGACGGCCCGCTCACGGTCCTCAAAAACGACGAGGTCGACTCGCTCATCGAGCAGGCACAGAGTGAGTCGGACCCACAGGCCCGCGAGCAGACCCTCCAGGAGTGTAACCAGTTGCTGCACGACCTGGCGCCGTGGGTGTTCCTCCACCAGCAGTTCAGCGTCTACGGCACCGCCAGCGACATCCAGTGGGAACCCCGCCCCGACGAACTCATCGACCTCTGGACCGTCTCGCAGAACTGACACAACATCGATGTCGCTCGGTCGACTGGCCATCACGCGGAGTTTGCAGGGTGTCGGCGTCGTCTGGGGTGTTATCACCGTGGTGTTCGGGCTCCGGTTTATCACGCCCGGGAGTGTGATCAACGCGGTCGCACCGCTGGACGCCAGCCAGGAGACCCGTCAGGCGATCGCCGCCGAACTCGGCATCGACCAGCCGGTCTACGTCCAGTACGGCCAGTATCTCGCCGACCTGG
>JAQCNN010000136.1 GCA_028275005.1 Salinirussus sp. | reverse complement strand
GTCTGGCTGTACCCCGCCATGTTGGTGTACGTCTGCTCGGTCTCGACGCCGGGGTCGTCGAGCGGGAGGACGACCGAACCGAGCCCCTCGGGGAACCTGACCCAGGTCACCGCGGCGTCGGCAAACGGGACGCCGCCGACCCACGTCTTCTCGCCGTTACAGACGAGCTCTCCGTTCTCCTCCCGAATCTCGGTGTCCATCCCGGAGACGTCGGACCCGGCGTCGGGCTCGGAGATCGCAATCGAGATGTAGCTCTCGCCGGCCGTCACCTCGGGGAGATACCGCTCTTTGACCGCCTCGCTTCCAAAGAGGTCGATCGCCCGCGGGGCGACCGAACACTGTGTGTACACGAACCACCCGGTGTCGGGACACTCCTGGCCGACGGCCTCGATCAGCAACATCGTCGCGAGGTCCGACATCCCCTGTCCCCCGTAGGCTTCGTCGATCGAGGGGCAGTAGACGCCCGCCTCGGCGAGTCGCCGGAGATTCTCCCACGGCGGGTCCCCACCCCACGTGTACGCATCCTCGGCAAACTCCGCCGCGACCGTCTCCGCGCGCTCTGTGAACGCACGCTGTTCGGGACTGAGCATTGTACTACACAATACACGCAGACGTACAAAACTGCGTTCATCGCTATCTCACCCCTCGGACGCGAGCCAGGTGTGTGGCCGGCGGAACGACCAGGGTTCGTCCTCCACCGTCACCGCCCTTGACCACGCGCTGTCGAGACCGGGCACGGGTGTCTGCCTACAGTACGCCCGACACGGCCAGGAGCCGACCCTCGGCGGCTTGCTACGTCCCGCCGAGGAGCCGTACGCGGTCGCCGACCGCGAGTTCGCCGTCGCGCTCGCCCTCGGGAATGTGTGTTCCAACCGTCGCCGAGTAGAGGTTGCCGGCGAGTGTCGACTCGTCGGTCCACGGCGGCAGGGTCTCGGCGCGCTGCTGAACAAACGTCTCGCGGAACCCGTCGTCGACCTCGCCGGTGTCGGGGTCGTGGGTCGGCACCACACACCGGGGGATCGGTTCGACCCCTTCGAAGACCACGTCACCGATACGGACCCGTGGGGTGTCGCCCGCGTCGCCGCCTTCCCCGCCGTCGGCGTAGACGGCGTCTGCCAGGCTGCCGAGCAGCCGCTCCTCCCAGAACGCATCGACCCCTTCCACTACCAGGTTCGGGCGGAGCCGCCGGCGCATCTCCTCGGGGTCGATACCGTCGTACCACGAGGCGAGTTCGCTCAGGGTCGCCGCGCTCACCAGCGTTGGCCCGGTCTCGGAGCCGTTCCCGAAGATGGCCCGGTCGGTGTGCCCGCCGCTCCGGCCGCCACGGAGGGTGACGTCCATCCCGAGGTGCTCGCCGAGCCACGCCTCGAGCTCCGGACGGTCGGACTCGGGGTCGAAGGTCGCTGCCGGGCGGTCGGGCGCCGACAGTCGGACCGTTCCCGCGTCGCGGTCGAACGACGCCGTCAGCGAGTGCACCGCCGCTGTCCGTCTGCCGTTGATGTGACCCTCGTCGTCGTACATCCCGTAGGCGCGGTCGTCGGCGAGCCCGCCACCAGGGGTGACCGCAATACCGTCGGGGGTGACCGCGTCTAGCGCCTTTATCGGGTAGCTGGAGATATGAGCCAGCGTCGCGTCGGCCATGCTCACCCGTTACAAACCGGCGAGCATAGCTATTGTGGACCGAACTGCCGGGCCACACCGACTGCTCCACGCGAGCCGTGTCGACGGAGCCCCCATCACACGCGTGCTCTCACCCGGCCAGTGCTCAGTGTGACAGCTCCCCGAAGCACTCGCTCGTATGCCGGACTCCCGGTGTCGTGGCGGACCCGGTGAGCCGCTCGCCCTCGAGTTCATACTGCTGGCTGTCACTGTTTGAAGCTATCCGCGACCCCGGGGTCGCGAAATTCTTCACAGACATACAGCCGGCAGTATCAGCCCGACACCGACACTACAACTGTGCCGACGTCTGCCGGGTTACCGCGTATCCGAGTGTCGCTACCGCGACAACGCCGACACCTGCCGCGACAGCGTAGCCCGGGGCCGACGCAAGGGCGGCCTGGACGGTGCCTGTCACCGTCAGTAGCGCGACGTA
>JAQCNN010000133.1 GCA_028275005.1 Salinirussus sp. | reverse complement strand
CGCTACTATGGGACTCGGCCCGATGTGCCCACACCTGTGGCTCAAAGACGAGATCGCCCGTGAACTGCTCGAGGAGACCGAGGACGACCGACGAAGCGACCGACGGCGACGGCTCCCCGACGGGCGTCGCGAGTCCGACGACCCGTCCTTTTTGACCGACGGTGAGACCGACCACGAGGTCCTGACCGGCGACGCCGGCCAGGAGTAAGCCCGGGTCGGTACCCCTATCTGCCGCGTGTGGCGAACGGTGCGCTGTCGTCTCGACACCGGCGAGCCCCCGGCTCAGGGAGAGGGGCCGGGCTGTGACCGCCGCGCGGGCGGGCGAGGAGAGATAGAACTTTGTAGCACCGTTACGATGTATCATACCGCATGGATTTCGAGTACACAGCAGAGCAGGAACAGTTCCGGGAGGAACTCCGGACGTGGCTGGAGGAGAATCTCCCGAGCGGCTGGACCGAAGGGGAACGCGACGTCCCCGAGGACCAGGACGAGCGAGAACAGTTCCTCCGAGACTGGCAGGCCCGCCTCTACGAGGGGGGCTGGGCGGGGCTGCACTGGCCCTCGGAGTACGGCGGCCGGGACGCGTCCCTGATAGAGCAGACCGTCTACCGTGAGGAGACAGCGAAGTACCGGACCCCACAGCAGGTCAACGCCATCGGGATCAACTTTGTCGGCCCGACGCTGATGGAGGAGGGGACCGACGAACAGAAGGAGCGATTCCTCTCGGAGATGCTGAACGGCGAGGAGGTGTGGTGTCAGGGGTACTCCGAGCCCGGCGCAGGGTCGGACATCGCGAGTCTGACCACCAGTGCCGAGCGCGACGGCGACGAGTTCCGGATCAACGGCCAGAAGATCTGGACCTCCTACGCCCACTACTCCGACTGGTGTTTCCTGGTCACCCGGACCGACGACTCCGGGGTGAAACACGAGGGGATCACGACCATCCTGGTCGACATGGACCAGGAGGGCGTGAGCGTCTCGCCGATCCACCAGGCCAGCGACGAGGATGGCTTCAACCAGATGTACTTCGACGACGCGGTCGCACCCGTCGAGAACGTCGTCGGCGAGGTCGGTCAGGGCTGGGACGTCGTGATGACGCTCTCGTCGTTCGAGCACGGCACGACACGGATCTTCTCGATCGAACAGCGCTTCGAGGATATCCTGGAGTACTGCGAGGAGCACACCCGGGGCGGCCAGCCGCTGGTCCAGGACCCGATTGTCCGTCAGGAGCTTGCGGACCTCGACAGCCGGATCCAGGCCGCGAAGGTGAGTCACCTGCGCAACGTCTCCACGCAGATGGAGACCGGGATGCCCGGCCCGGAGGGGTCGATGGACCTCGTCGTCGCCGACGAACTCGCAAACGACCTGGAGAACTTCGCGGTAAACGTCCTCGGCCCCGAGGCGGCGCTGTGGGAGGACGGCCCCGAGGGCGGTGACTGGGCCCGGGACTACCTCCAGACCTACGGGTCGTGGATCGCCGCGGGTACCGGCGACATCCAGCGTAACATCATCGGCGAGCGGGTGCTCGGGATGCCAAAGGACGACAAGAGCCAGACCAGCCACAGGGAGGAATCATGAGAGCAAAACTCACCGACGAGCAGGAGCGCATCCAGGAGACCGCCAAGGACTTTCTCGAGGCAAACGGTGGCATCGAGTTCGCCCGCCGCGAGATGGAGGGCGAGGACGTCGTCGACGAGGTGTGGGCCGAAATTTCGGGCCTGGACTACCCCGCGGTCACCGTCCCGTTCGACCACGGCGGCCTCGGCGAGGGGATGGTCTATCTCTCCGCGCTGCTGGAGGCGACGGGTCGGTACGCGATGCCCGGGCCGCTGCCGGAGACGGCGGCCGTCGGCGCCCCGCTGATAGCGGAACTCGGCGACGAGGACCAGAAAGACGAGTACCTGCCGGCGGTCGCCGACGGCGACTGTCGGCTCTCACTCGGGGTCTACAACGACCGCAACGAGTCACTGCCGGCCGCCGTCGGCGCCGACGGCGAGGTCACCGAGGACGGCTCGGTGACGGTCTCGGGGACGAAGACGCTGGTCCCCTACGCCGACGCGGTCGACGAGGTGGTCGTCGCGACCCGAACCCGCGAAACCGGCGGCTATG
>JAQCNN010000127.1 GCA_028275005.1 Salinirussus sp. | reverse complement strand
ACAGCGGCGGGGTTCATACGCTCGCCGAGAACCCCGACCTGGAGCCCTACGAGGTGCTCGAGGCAACGTTAGCGGTCCAGCCCCCGATGGAGGTGGTCTGGACTGTCGCGGAGCTCCGCGACCGGCGGACGGTCGATGTCGAACACAGCCCGGAACAGCCGACACAGCAGGCCAGGGAGCTGGCGGCCGACCAGGACGTCGGGGAGTTGACTACCCGTGAGCGGGCCGGAGAGGGGGAGGTACACGTCATCTCGGTCCCCCCCGAGCGGACCGAGCAGGCCGCGGCCGACGTGGTGGAGGACGAGACGACGCTGACCCGGGCGGCCAGGCTGGGTGTCAGACGGGTCGAGGTCCGGGCCGCCGAGGGCGTCCTCAGCGTGCGTTACCTCCCCTGAGCGGCTGCTGTCCCGGGGCCGAACACCGCCCGGCGACGGGCCGGGAGACGATTACCGAAGGCTTATTCCAGCCGGTCGCACACAGGAGCGCATGGTCGATGTCACGGTGCCGGACGCCGACTACGAGCCCTACAACAACCGCCAGCTAGCGCTGGTGCCGCTGGCGGTGCTGGTCCTCGCGCTCGTGGTCATCGGCGGCCGGTACGTGATGGACGGCACACCCGTCGAACTCGGCTTCGCGTTTACCGGCGGCTCCGAGATCCGGTTCACCGCCGGGGCGTCCCTCGAGCAGGTTCGAGCGACGTTCCAGGGGGTGACTGTCGACTCCATCCAGCCCGCCTCGGGCGAGACGTTCATTCTCACGACACAGGTAACCGACACCGCCGCGATCGAGGAACTCATCCGGGGTGCCGGCTACGAGGTCCAACAGGTCCAGAGCCGGTCGGCGACCTTCGGGTCGAGCGCCCAACAGCAGACGCTGGTCGGCCTGGGTGTTGCCTTTCTCGGGATGAGCGTGCTCGTCGGGCTCATGTTCCGGACGTTCGTCCCCTCGGTCGCCGTTATCGTCTCGGCGTTCTCCGACATCGTGATCCCTGTCGCGGTGATGAACCTCCTGGGGATGGAGCTCACACTCGGCGCGGTCGCTGCACTACTGATGCTCATCGGGTACTCGGTGGACTCAGATATCCTGCTGAACAACCACATCCTCCGGCGGCGCGGGAGCTTCTACGAGAGCGCCTACCGCGCCCGGCGGACCGGGGTGACGATGACCCTGACCTCCATCTCCGCGATGGCCGTCATGGGGACGGTCTCGGCGGTGCTTACGATCCCGCTGTTGCCGGCTGTCGGGCTGATCCTCGCCGTCGGGTTGACCGTCGACCTCATGAACACCTATCTGCTGAATATGAGCCTGCTACGCTACTACAAGTACGAGGGGGTCGCGAAATGAAGCTCCGCGAGAACTGGCGGATCACCCTGCTCGCCCTGCTGTTAGTTACGAGCGGGGTCCTCCTCTTTGTCCCCTCGGGCGAGACGGAGGGGCCGACGAACCTCCAGTACGGGCTGGAGCTTGACGGTGGCACCCGCCTCCGTGCCGACCTAGTCGGGATGACCGCCGAGGACGTCGGCGGGGTCACCGCCGACAACATCGGCGAGGTCGAACAGCAGGTTGCGGCCGAACTCGGGCTCGACCAGATCGACGTGACTGTCCGCCGGAGCACCCAGTCGACGGCCACCGTCGAGGCGTTCGACGGGGACGTCACCGAATCGGAGTTCCTGACGGCGCTACAGACGGTCGGCCTCGACGCCTCGAGCGAGCGTATCCGGGCCGGCGTCACCGAGCAGACCCGTGACGTGGCGACGGAGGTTCTGGAGCGGCGGATCAACCAGGGCGGGCTGACCGGCGGCACGGTGACGACCGTCGCCTCGGGGACCGGCAACGTCTTCGTCGTCTCGGAGGTGCCGGGCGCGAACCGGTCGGAGGTGTTACAGCTCATCGGCCAGCCCGGTCGGGTGCAGATCGTCGCGACCTACCCGGCCGAGACTGACAACGGCACCGTCACCCGGCGGGCGTCACTGCTGACACAGGGTGACTTCGCCGGGATCCGACCGGCCCAGCAGGCGAGTCAGGGGAGCCCGCCGCGGGTGCCGGTGACGCTGACCGAGTCCGCCGCGACGGACTTCACGAACGACATGCAGGAGTTTGGCTTTACCGGCCCGGGCGTCAACGGCTGCGACCAGGAGGCGGCCTACAACGGGACCGGTGACCCCGGCTACTGTCTGCTGACCGTCGTCGACGGGGAGGTGACCTACGCCGCCGATATGAGTGCGGGCCTGGCAGGCGACCTGCGGCCCGGGCCCGACGGGGACGTGCCCTTCCTCCAGACCCGCGGCTTCAGCATGAACACCCGGGCGTTCGAGGAGGCCCAGAACCTGAAGCTCAACCTCGAGTCGGGGGCGTTACCGACCGAACTCGACATCCAGTCACAGCTGTTTCTCGCCCCGAGCCTCGCCCAGGCGTTCAAGCCGCTGGCGCTGCTGACGGGGCTGGCCGCGTGGCTGACGGTCACGGGCGTTATCTTCTACCGCTACCGCGAGCCAAAGGTCGCGGTGCCGATGCTCGGGACCGCCATCGCCGAGGTGTTCATCCTGCTCGGCTTCGCGGCCGCCGTCGGGCTGGCACTCGACCTCTCACACATCGCCGGCTTTATTGCCGTCATCGGGACGGGGGTGGACGACCTGGTGATCATCGCCGACGAGGTGCTCCAGCGCGGGGAGATAAAGACCGGCCGGGTGTTCCAGAACCGCTTTCGGAAGGCCTTCTGGGTGATCGGCGCAGCCGCCGCGACCACGATCATCGCGATGAGCCCGCTTGCCGTCCTCAGTCTCGGTGACCTCCAGGGCTTTGCCATCGTCACCATCGTCGGCGTCCTCATCGGCGTGCTCGTCACCCGGCCGGCCTACGGGAGTATCCTTCGGCGACTCCTGTTGGAGGAGTAGACGCTCGGGCGGGAGCCACCGCCCGCAACCGTCACCGACAAGCACGCCCGCCTCCGAGTGGTGGCCATGATCCACAACCTCGCCGCCACCGTCCAGGGGTTCACCAGCAACGTCTTCCTCGTGACCGGCGAGCGTACGGCCCTGGTCGACGCGGGCAACGACTTCGACGTCGTGAGCGCGGTCCGTGAACACGCCGACGGCCTCGACGGGGTCGTGCTCACCCACACCCACTCCGACCACGTCGGGAACCTCCCGGACGTTGTCGAGGCCTTCGGCGTCGACGTCTGGGGGTACGACACGGACCAGGAGGGTGTCGACCACTCACTCGCCGCGGGCGAGTCCGTCCGACTGGGCGACGACAGCTACGAGGTTATCCACACCCCGGGACACAAGAACGACCACGTCTGTCTGTACGCGGCCGGGTCGGGCGTGCTCTTTGCGGGCGACCTGGTCTTCGCCAACGGCGGCTTTGGCCGGACGGACCTCGCCGAGGGGGACCGGGAGTTGCTTGTCGACAGCATCACGCGGCTGCTCGAGGGCGTCGACGGCGTGGAGGAGATGCACACCGGGCACGGGCCAAGCGTCGACCGCAACCCCCAAGAGCACGTCGAACGGGCCCTGCAGGCCGCACAGACGCGGTAGGCGAGAGCGCGGACGGGCACCCGGCGACGGGAACCGTCACGCCAGGCCGTAGAGGCCGGGCTCGTCGTCGGCGGTCGGCTCGGCAAAGACGAACGCATCACGGTTGACGACCATCCACGGGATCGCCCAGTCGAGCAGGACGTCCTCGGTCCCCCGGTCGAGTTCGGCGTCGGGTTCGAGCCCCTGGAGGAGTCGGGCGACCTCGTAGACGGTGTAGAGCCTGTCGAATTCGAGTACCTCGTCGGGTTCCCGGAAGGCGAGCGGCCGGACCTCGTCGACGGCGGAACGCGGGACTGGCATAGCGGGCGAAGGCCGCGACGGCGGGTAAACACACCGGTCGTCGCCGGCAAGGTTCTCCCACATATTTGTGCCAGCAGCCACAATATAGGCTAATGCGTGATGGGCTGCCGGGCGTGCGGGGGGCAATCGCCGACGCGGTGGAGGACCCGCTCGTCGTCGTCGACGACGGCCGGATCCTCGACGCAAACCGGGCATTCCGGGAGTGGTTCGACGCCGACGAGCCGACCGGTGAGGAGCTGGCTGCCGTGCTCGGGGACCACCGACAGCTGTACGAGCGTATCGAGTCCGGGGAGGAGGGTGTCGTCCAGGCCGAGTTCCCGGCGGGGGCTCGCACCCTGGAGGTACAGCTGTCACCGGTCGACGACGGCGGTTCGCGGGTCGGGCAGCTCATCCACCTGCACGACGAGACCGACCGTGAGCAACGGTATGGCCGCTTAGAGCGCCAGAACGAACAGCTCGACCGGTTTGCAAGCGTCATCTCCCACGACCTCAGGAACCCACTCGACGTCGCGCTCGGGCGGACCAACGTCCTCAAGGAGCGGGTCGACGACACCGACGTCGTCGAGCAACTCGAGCAGATAAGCGACGCTCACGACCGAATGCGGCGGATCATCACCGACGTACTCAGCCTCGCCAGGGACGGCAAGGAGGTCGGCGCGCGCGAGCCCGTCAGGGTCGCGGCCCTGGCGGCGGACGCCTGGGCGACCGTCGCGACCGGGGACGCATCACTGACCGTCGAGGCCGACCACACCGTCTCCGCGGACCGTGACCGGCTGGCACAGGCCTTCGAAAACCTCTTTCGAAACGCCGTCCAGCACGCCGGTCCCGGGGTGACGGTCACCGTTGGACCCCTGGAGAACGGCTTCTACGTCGCCGATGACGGGGTTGGGATCCCCCCGGAGGACCGCGAGCGGGTGCTCGAGCCGGGCTACACGGGCAGCGGCTCCGGGACCGGCCTCGGGTTGGTGATCGTCGAGAACGTTGTCGAGGCCCACGGCTGGGAGCTGGCGGTGACGGCGGCGGACACCGGCGGCGCCCGCTTCGAGGTCACCGGTGTCGGTGCCTGACCTGGGGCACGCTACGTCTGGCAGGGGAGGACGACCGCCCGGCTTAAGAGCGGGGGACCGCACACTCGCGGTATGGACGCCACGACGATCCACGTGTGTCTGAACGTCTCGGACGCCGACCGCCTCGCCGACTGGTACGTCGAGAACCTCGACTTCGAGCACTCCTGGGAGTTCACCACCGCGGACGGGACCGGCCGGAACGTCTACGTCGCCGACGGCGACGGCTTCGAGCTCCAACTCTCCGATACCGAGGGCGAGGACGAGTTCGAACAGGGGACCGCCTGGGACCACCTCGCGGTCGGTGTCGAGGACGTCGACGCGGCCTTCGAGGCGGTCGACCACCACGGCGTGCTGAAGCGGCCGGCCGACCAGCCCGAGGCGGGGGCCCGCACCGCATTCGTCGAGGACCCCGACGGTCACGTCGTCGAGTTGGTCGAGCCCCTGGGGTAACCCCGCGTGTCGGTCCGAGCCCGAAATGACTATTGAGGCCCGGGTACAGGCAGACGCATGGCCAATCGGACCCGATTCGGCGCGGAGCGCGTCAACAGTGTCTACCGACGTGGGATGCTCGAGGGCGAGACGCCCGACTTCCCGGTCTCCTACGAGGACCTCCGGGCGGCGGCACACGACGCGATGTCCGAGGAGGGCATCGCGTACGTCCACGGTGGCGCGGGCAGTGACGAGACGTTCGAGCGGGGGATGGACTTCTCGGACTGGCGGATCGTCCCCCGGATGCTCCGCGGGGTTGCGGAGCGGGACCTCTCGACGGAGTTGCTCGGCACCGACCTCGACTATCCGCTGATGCTGACGCCGCTTGGCGTGCAGACGCTCCTCCACGAGGAGGGCGAACTCGGGACTGCCGAGGGTGCGGCCGAGCTGGACGTCCCGCTGTGTCTCAGTTCGCTGTCCTCGACACCGATGGAGGACGTCGCCGAGGCGCTCGGTGACACGCCGAAGTTCTTCCAGTTCTACTGGTCGTCGAGTGACGCGATCGCGAAGAGTTTCCTCTCGCGTGCCGAGGACGCCGGCTACGACGCGATCGTCGTCACGGTCGACGCCCCGATCCTCGGCTGGCGCGAGCGCCTCATCGAGCGCGGCTACTACCCGTTCCTCGAGGGCGAGGGGGTTGGCAACTACTTCTCCGACCCCGAGTTCCGCGCACAGCTGGACGAACCGCCCGAGGAGAACCCCGAGGCCGCCGTCGAACACTTCCTCGATATCTTCGGCGACAGCGGGCTCACGTGGGAGGACCTCTCCTTTGTCTTCGACAACACCGACCTCCCGGTGCTGATCAAGGGTGTCCTCGACCCGCGGGATGCGCGGCTGGCGGTCGAACACGGGGCGGACGCTGTTGGCGTCTCCACACACGGCGGCCGACAGGTCGACGGGTCGGTGAGCGCCATCGAGGCGCTTCCGGGGGTCGCCGACGAGGTCGGTGACGAGGTGCCGGTGACGTTCGACAGCGGTGTCCGGCGCGGCGCCGACATGTTCAAAGCACTCGCGCTCGGCGCCGACACGGTCATGCTCGGTCGGCCCTACGCCTACGGGCTTGCCGTCGACGGGGCAAACGGCGTCCACACCGTGTGTGAGAACCTCATCGCGGAGTTCGACCTGACGATGGGGCTTGCCGGTCACGACGCTGTCTCGGATATCGGCCGTGACGCCCTCAGACACGCGTCGGTGTTCGAGCCGGGGCAGTAACGGCTGTCGAAAAAAACGTCGGTGGTCGTAGCGACTTACTCGAACAGCTCAGTAACCGTCGCGTACTCGTCTGCGGCCTTGTCCCAGTTGACGACCTCGAAGAAGGCGTCGATGAACTCCCCGCGGGCCGGTCCGTAGTCGTAGTAGTAGGAGTGTTCCCAGACGTCGAGCGCCAGGATCGGGTGTGAGCCCCAGAGCGCGCCCTGGTCGTGCTTGTCGACGGGAACGTTACGGAGTTGCTTTGCGACAGGGTCGTAGACCAGCAACGCCCAGCCACCGGCAGCGGACGCGGCAGCCTCGAAGTCACCCTTCCAGCCTTCGTAGGAACCAAAGTCCTCCTCGATCCGGTCGCGGAGGGCGCCGTCGGGTTCGCCACCGCCGTCAGGGTGCATGTTCTCCCAGAACAGCGTGTGGAGATAGTGCCCCCCGGTGTTGTGGGTGACGTCACCCTGTGCGGCGGCACTCGAGGAGAAGTCCCCGGCCTCGCGGTTCTCGGCGAGGGTTTCCTCGGCCGCGTCGAGGCTGTTGACGTAGCTCTGGTGGTGGGTGTCGTGGTGCCAGGTGACGACCTGTTCGGAGATGTGTGGTTCGAGGGCGTCGTAGTCGTATGGTAGCGGCGGTAGTTCAGGATTGGAATGTTCTGGCATAGTCGTAACCTCCACTAACTACTCATGAGCGGGCGAGGGTTAAAGATTGAGGAAGGGGCTACCTGTGGGTCCCCCGTCGGCAGTGCCATCCCGCGTTTATCGGGTCTATGACCGCCCAGGTATTTATATGTCTTCGGCTGCCCTCCGCTCGCTGTACCCGCTCCGGCGCTAGCACAGGACGCCGAGGGCGCGTCTGTGCGCAGTCGTCACCTCTGGCTCGCGTGTCACTTCGCTCCCGCTCGCCGTTTTAGAGGTGATTCCCTCGCTAGCGCTCACTCATCCCCTCTCGCTCTCGCGTGTCACTTCGCTCCCGCTCGCCGTTTTAGAGGTGATTCCCTCGCTAGCGCTCACTCATCCCCTCTTGCTCTCGCGTGTCGCTTCGCTCCCGCTCGCCGTTTTAGAGGCGATTCCCTCGCTAGCGCTCACTCATCCCCTCTTGCTCTCGCGAGACGCGGCGCTGCCGCACCGCGCTTTTGGCTGGGTTCGAACGCGGGGGGTCTGTAGTCCCGGGCGTGGGTTTCAAGGTTCTATTGGTCCATATCGTTCCACGAGTGGATGTCGTCGGCGGGCACGCCCTCAAGTTCCTGCACGTACTCCCGGATGTACTCGGCGTCGGCGTCGTACCGCTCCCCATGGGTCATCGGG
>JAQCNN010000124.1 GCA_028275005.1 Salinirussus sp. | reverse complement strand
GGTCGAGATACAACACCGTGAACGCGAGCAGGACGGCGAGGGTGGCACCGACGCGTCTGACCGTCCGCTGGAGGGCAGGTACGGACACAGGTGAGAGAGACAGGAGGCCCGAACAAATACCTGGCGGGCCGGGAACGGGGGTAGCCGGTGGCTGCCGTTGCTACTCGTCCCACCGCTCCGGCCAGACGCCCGCGGCACGCATCCCGGGCTCGGCGCCTGCCTCGCGTAGCTGTCCACGGAGCTCCGCCGGGTCGATATCCCCGAAGGAGCCGGCCGCGACGCGCTTGACGAGCAGCGCGGCGAGGACCGCGTGGGTCCGGACCGACCGGGGGTCGGCCTTGTCCAGCGTGTCCGCCCGGGTGTGTGTCCAGCCCCGCTCCCAGACGCCGTCCTCGCTGGGGCGGCTACTGTGCAGTTGGAGCGCAGGCACCCCTCTCCGGAGAAACGGCCAGTGGTCGCTGTATGGGTGGGGCTGTTCCCCGATGGCAACCGGGTCCGGGACCTCGTCGGCAACCCCCTCGACGGTTTCGCGGAGGGCCTCGCTCCCGTGGGTGACCGCCCGGAGGTCACGGAACCGGCCGGCCCCGTCGACGTTGACGACGGCGCGCAGCCGGTCGGTGTCGACAGTCTCGGCCAGGGCCGCCGCGCCGAGCAGGCCGACCTCCTCACAGCCAACCGCGGCGACCTCGACACGACAGTCGAGACGAACGCCGGCGAGTGCCCGGACCGCACCCACCATCGTCGCCACGCCACAGCCGTTGTCGAGTGCCCCTTCACCGACGTCGTGGGCGTCGTAGTGTGCCACCAGCAGCACCGCCTCGTCGGTGTCGGGGCCGAGCGTCGCGCGGACGTTCTGGCTCTCGCCGGCCTCGGTGGTGGCGTCGACACCGAGGCTGACCTGGGCCCCGCGGTCGGCGTAGCGACGGAGCCACTCGCCGGTCTCGTGGGAGACGCCAACGGCGGGCGTGTCGGCCTCCTCGCCAAAGCGTAGCGCCCCGGTCGGGGGGAGCTGGCCCGGCCGGTCGCTGGCGAAGACCACCGCCCGCGCCCCGGCGTCGGCGGCGTGACCGCACTTCTCCATCCGGTGGACGTGTCGGTCGGCGTCGGGCGGGGTTGCGGTGCTGACGACCGCGACCCCACCCTCGACCCTCGCACAGTCCCCGGGCGTCCCGTAGCCGGCGTCGACGAGCCGGCCGGTGACGTCGGCCGACGGGGAGTACGGCAGGGCAACCGCCTCGAACGAGTGGGCCGGGTCGGTGTCGACTGTGAGCCTCGTCCCCCCACGGGTCCAGCGTCGCATCCCGAAGGGCTCGATACGGGCGTCCAGGCCGGCCGTTTCGAGGGCCTCGCGAACCCGCCCGGCGGCACGGCGCTCGCCGGGGTGGCCGGCAAAGCGGTCCATCGCGGCGAGGTCGGTCAACAGCGCCCAGGGGGCGTCGTCACGCCAGGCGCGCCCGAGTGTGTCGTCGTCCATACCGGGCCGACGGCTGACGGGTCAAAAACACTGTCGTCGGGGCCCCAGGGGTGGCCCACGCCCGTCCGGCCCTCACGGCGGACGGCCGCCGACGAGAAAGTCCGCGACGACCCGGG
Organism: Salinirussus sp.; assembly: GCA_028275005.1. Taxonomy (GTDB): domain Archaea; phylum Halobacteriota; class Halobacteria; order Halobacteriales; family Haloarculaceae; genus Salinirussus. The sequence continues at coordinate 2,627 of JAQCNN010000124.1, read as the reverse complement.
CGGTCGCCCGGCGGACCGTCTCACTGGCGGTCGACTTGTCGACCCCCAGCGAGTCGGCAAGCTCCGCGAGGGTACACTCCCGGGGCACCTCAAAGTAGCCCTGTCGCCGTGCGGCGGTCAGACACTCCCGCTGGCGGTCGGTGAGTAGCGCCCCGTCCGCCTCCGTGTGGACGACCGACAGCAGGTCGTACTCCCGGCCAGCCTCGTCGAGCCCCGCCCCGAACGCCTCGAACTGCTCGCGGGTGGCAGTCAGGTCGAACTCGACCTCGCCGTTCTCGACGACCACCGGGAACTCCGGCGGGAGCGAGGACCGCCAGAGGAATTTATAGAGGCTCTGCTCGGCAGTTTCGTACTGTGCGATGGTCCGTTCCTCGCTCGCGTACACCCTTTCGTACGCGACGATGTCGGGATGACCCCGGATCGTGTCGGCGACTAGCCGGGCGTTTTCGGCCCTGACCTCGCCCAACTCCAGCGCCCGCTCCCCCCTGGGGACACCGGTGAGTAGCCGGAGTGTCGCGTCCGGGAACGACCGCGACACCTGCCCGACCCAGACGTCGTCGGACACTGTCATCCGGAAGCGGGCGCGGATCACGCCGACCGCCCCCGGGCCTGCATCCGGCACACCCACATAGATGGCCGTCTCCGCCCCGGACCGAATAAATGATCCGGCGTCCACAAGCCGAGTCAGTGCCGGTGTTGTCATCCCTGACCCGCGCGTCCGCGGTCACCCGTCGCCCCGGTGCCAGAGTGTTGCCCCGTACACCGAGCCGACGACGACCGAAGCGATGAGCCCGAGCACGATGGCGAACGCGAGATAGCCAAAAATCGGGTTCTCGTAGGGGACTATCACGTCCTGTGGCGGCTCGACCGCCCACGGGCTGATGTGGAAGTACGCGAGCATCGCCGCGCTGAACGCAAAAAAGCCAGCCCAGTATCTGGCGTCGACGCGGTTGCTCAACGACAGGTAGAGGCTCACCGCGAGCAGCGGGTAGATGGCGAGGCTGAAGGTGAACTCGTTCACGTGCTGTGTGACCGGCCAGCCGACGTGGTTCCCCCGGATGATGTGGTCGATATGATGGGCGGCCCCGAGCACCGTCGGGACCACCACGAACAGGTAGAACAGCGGCGTCAGGTTCGTGTCGGTCGTTGGCAGTTCCACCGGAAGCCTGTCTGTGAGCTCCATACTCCAGGGTCGGCGCCTGTCGCGGTCAGCGTTTGCCCATCATGTTGGGGACCCCGGGGCCCCACGGTCCCATCGGGTCGGTGGCACACCCGACCCCCGGAAGCCGGGTCGACGAACCGCGAAGGCTTACAGGTTCGCCGCCCCTACACACTGCTATGAGTTCGGCCGACGTCCCCGAGCGCGAGGAGATCGACGAGGAGTACACCTGGGACCTCGGGTCCCTCTTCACCGACGACGAGACGTGGGAGGCGGCCTTCGAGGAGACCGGTGAGATGCTCGCCGACCTGCAGGCCTACGAGGGTCGTGCGACCGAGAGCGCCGCCACACTCCGGGAGCTCCTGGAGACCTACGAGGGGGTGATGCGGGCCGTCTCGAACGTCTCCGCGTACGCCCGTATGCGCAAGGACGAGGACACCCGTGACGACGACGCGCAGGCGATGGCCGCCCGTGCCCAGTCGCTGTCCTCGAAGGCCCAAAGCGCCGCCTCGTTCATCGAGCCGGAGCTCCAGGAACTGGACCGGGAGGCCTTCGAGGCCTTCGTCGAGAGCGAGCCCGACCTCGGGGCGTACGACCACTACGTCGACGACGTGTTGCGGATGAAACCCCACACCCGCTCGGCGGAGGTCGAGGAGTTGCTGGCCGAACTCGGCGAGGTGACCGGCGCCTCGGGGGAGGTCTACAACATGCTGGCCAACGCCGACATGGAGTTTCCGACCGTCGAGGACCCCGACGGCGAGCCCCAGCAGGTGACGCTCAACAACTTCACCACCCTCCAGCGTGACCCCGACCGGGCGTTCCGAGAGCGGGTCTACGAGGGGTTCTACGACGAGTGGGCCGACTACCGCAACGCGGTCGCGACCGCCTACCGCAAGTCCGTCAAGGCCGACGAGAAGCTGGCGGCCGCCCGCAACTACGACACCGCCCGCGAAGCGTCGCTCAATGGGCCGAACATCCCCGTCGAGGTGTACGACACCCTCGTCGACACCGTCCGGGAGAACCTCGGCCGACTCCACCGTCACGCCGACCTCAAGCGGGAGGCCGTCGGCGGCGACGAACTCCGGATGTGGGACCTTTACGTCCCGCTCGTGGGGGGTGAGAGCCCGGAGATACCCTACGAGGACGCAAAGGAACACATCGTCGACGCCGTTGCGCCCCTGGGTGAGCCCTACCAGCAACGTGTCGCCGAGGGGCTCGAGTCACGGTGGGTCGACGTCTACGAGACGAAGGGCAAACAGTCGGGCGCCTACTCCGGCGGGACCTACGACTCCCAGCCATACATCCTGATGAACTACCAGGAGGACGTGCCCTCGCTGTTTACCCTCGCCCACGAACTCGGTCACTCGATGCACTCCGAGCTGGCAAGCGACGAGCAACCCTACGTCTACGCCGACTACACCATCTTCGTCGCCGAGATCGCCAGCACGGTCAACGAGACGCTGCTCAC
>JAQCNN010000121.1 GCA_028275005.1 Salinirussus sp. | reverse complement strand
GCCGGCCGGTCCGTCCGCTGCAGCGTGAGGCTGCCGGTCAACTCCGGCTTCACCTGCACGGTATCCCCGACCGTCCGTGCGTCCATGTAGTCACCCACGCCGTCGGTCCCGTACGCACGGAGCATGAGACCGACCCGCGAGCCATCGACTGCAAAGACACTGTACGGCTTCACACCGGCCTCAGTCTGGAGTGCAGTGTGCTGCCCAGCCTCGCCGGTAAATTCGCCACTGTTCAGTTCTACGATATACTGTTTGCAGTCCGGACTAATCTCGCTAATACCGGTGATCGTCGCTTCGCGAAAAGCCATTGTATATACTAATACGGGCTTGAGACGGGTAAACCATCCGCCGATGAACTTCCGCACCTTAGCCCGACACCCGTCTCCGGCTAACGCAAAACCCCTCATAAAATTTAGATACCGGCTCTCGCCAGCCACCCGTTCCTCGACCACCAGTATTAGCGGCCGAGACTGTGGGGTTCGACGTGTCCGGAGACCTGTCTCGCGTGCCAAGCGATGGCTGGCGCTCGTCTCGTGACCCTCCCCGTGGTGGTCTTTAGCTCAACCTCGTCCCCCGGGACGCTCCCACACGCTGTGCAGCTCCAACCGTAACGACGCAGAGGCCCTGATCGCTGACCGCGTGTGGCCCGTCGCTGCTAGTAGTCACGACTCCACGGGCCAGGTCGGCACACGCCCTGTTCGGAGACGGAGTAGTGACTGTCCCCCAATGTGTTCAAAAAGTCCGGCCGGAACACCGAGGCCGGCGCGCTCGGCGCGTGCCGTCCTCCGTGTGGCGGACACGTACTGCCGTCCGGGAGGGCTCGTCCCTGTCGACTGTCGGGGACCGAGATTCGAGCGGTGGGGGCACTCAGGTGTCCCGTTCGACCACCGACCCCTCACCGAGGTCGAGACTGCTGTCCAACTCCGCGAGCAACTGTTCGGCCTCGGCGCGGAGGCGTGTGGCATCGGCCAGCGAGAGGTCCTCGGTCTCCAGGCGCTCGATGATCGTCTCGACACGGTCGACGCGGGCCTCGATGTCGCCCGGGTCGACGTCCGGGTTGTCATCAGGCGCAGCGCCAGCGTCGACCGCGTCGGTTTCGTCGTTGCTCACAGGCCGACCAACACCCCCAGAAGCAAAAGAGACAGCCCCACGATCACCAGGGCCAGAACAACGACGATACGACGGTAGCGCCGCCTGGTCGCCCGTACCTCGGCACGCCGCTCGACAGTTGCGTACGCGTCGTCAACCTGGCGCGCCAACCTGCGGAGCCGCGTCCGGGCGTGGTTCTCGTGGGCGACTGTGAGACGCCCGCCGAGTCGGTCGAGCCGAGTGGCCGCCGCCTGCCGGTACGCCCGGTCGAGGTCGGCCCGCAGGTCGGCAACCCTGTCAGCAAGCGTCTCACGGTCGGGTACGACGGCCGCGCCGGCCTCGGTGGGTGTGATGGCGGTGGCGTCGGCCACCCGGTACACCAGCGGCTCGTCGTCACGGTGGCCGACCGCCGCGATGACCGGCGTGTCCGCGGTGAAGACGGCCTCGGCGACGGCCTCGGTGTCGAAGGCGGCCAGGTCCGTCTCGCTACCCCCACCGCGGCCCACGACAATCACGTCGACGTCGGTCTGTCGGTCGAGTGTCCGGACGGCGCCGGCGAGTGAGGCGGGGGCCCGCTCGCCCTGGACCCGGGCGTCCTGGACGAGGATGTCGACGCCGGAGTAGCGGCTGTGGACCGCCTCCTGGATGTCGTCGCGGGCGTCGCCGTCGGCCGAGGTGACCACGCCCACCCGCTCGGGTCGGGTCGGCAGCGGCGTCCTGTGTTCCTCGGCGGTCCAGCCACGGGCTTCCAGCTCTGCCCGGAGTTGCTCACGCTGGAGCGCCCGCTCACCCTCGCCGACGACGGTGAGGTCCCAGGGCTTGAGATTCATCCGGCCGGCCTCGGCGTAGAACTCGACGGCCCCGGTGACGACCACTTCCATCCCCGGTTCGATGTCGGTGTCCAGTTCCCGGTACCGCTCGGCCCACATGAGGGCGGTCAGGTCGTGGCCGTCGTACACCAGGTCGACGAACACACCCCAGTCGTAGCGACTCACCTCGCTGACCTCACCCAGGCAGCGTACCTCCTGCAGCCCCGCTGTGTCCTCGATGACGGCGCTGACCGTGCTGTTGAGGTCGGCGACTGTGAGTACGTCCCCGGGACGGTCGGTGTCGGCGATGTCGTCGGCCTGCCCCATCGGTATCATCGGTGGTAGGGCCGGGACGGGCATACGCGTTGGCCTCGGACACCCCATCCGTAGCGGCCGCCAGCCTGACACTGTTTTGCCGAGTATCCCTGCCTCGGCCGCCCGGAAAGGGCTCTCAGTGAATCATATCGAGGAGGAAAATCGAGAGGAACCCGACGAAGAACAGACTCGTCGACACGGGGGTCTCCGGCACCTTCTGTGCCTTGACCAGCAGTTCCTCGGTGACGAGATACAGCAGTGCCGCGGACCCGAAGGCGAGGATGACGGCGATGGGTGCCCCGCTCACCCCCTCTAGCACCAACACGCCGACGACAACGCCGGTCGTCAACAACAGCCCGAACACCGCCGGGACGGCGAGTTTCCTGCCCGTCCCGACGCCCGACGGCAGCGCAACGACGCCGGCGACACCGAGAAAGAGCACCTCGATTGCCAGTGCCACGGCGATGATGATACCTGTCGAGGTCTCGGTGAGGAAGGTGACACCGATGAGCACCCCGTCGATGAGCATATCGATGCTGACGGTGATGAGGAGTCCGGCCGCGCCCGCGAAACTCCCGCCGATGTCCCGCCTCTCGATGAGTCTGCTCAGCCGGTGAATCCCGAGCATCGTCGCCACCCCGAGCGCGAAGCCGGCGACGACAACCACTGGCGCGGACTCGTGTACCCCGGGCAGTAGTTCGGCGGCGACGGCGGCAATGACCACGCCGGCCGCGAAGTGTTGGACGTTACTCTCCATCTGTGCCCCCGGCGGCCGGGCGACCGCGATGACACCCCCGACCATCGCGGCGACGACGGCAAGCATCGTGTAGGAGAGCGCCTGAACGAGTGTCGGCGAGACGAGCTGAAGCGGTGTCGCGACCATCTGGATATGTCTGCCCGCCGAAGCATCATGAATCCGGCTGTCTGTGTCGTCGTGCTGTCCCTCGCTGACCCCCAGCGGACCCGAGGAATGCGGGGCAGTCCCGCCCGGACCACCGAACAGCGGCGCAGGTGTGAGCAGGCGAGAGTCTAGCTGTTGGCGTTGCCTGTACTGTTCGTTCCGTCCGATGGGCCCATCGTCTCGGTTGGCTCGGGGTCGACCACCTCGCGCTCGACGTCCTCGCCTGCGACACCGCTTTTGCCGACGACCGGGAGGAGATTGTAGCGTCCCGTCGGGCCCCGCTGGACGACGTTGATATCGAAGACGAACTCCAGTTCCTCGTCGGCCCCGATTTCGAACGGCTTGACGATACGGAGCTTCTCACTCGGCACCATCACCTCGACAGTCTCGCCGTCAACGACCCCTTCGGCGTTGGCGACCTGGAGTTCGACCCCCGAGTACCGGCCCTCGTCGAGTTCGTCCTCGAGTACCGAGACAGCCCGCTCGCCTTTGACCTGCGTGAGGTCGACGACCGCACCGTCGAGGTCGAACTCGACGACCCTCTTGCCCCCGCTGTCCTCGGTGCCCTCGGTACCGCTGTCGGGTGCCGGGGTGGCATCTCCGGTTGCGGTACCGTTGGCGACTCCCGGGGTTATCTCCTCGTTCGCATCGGCCCGAAAGAGGCGGGCAGTCGAGAGGGTGACATCCAGCGAGTCGAAGTCCTCGATGGCTACCGGCTGGTCGCTGACCAACAGCCGGAACGTCCCACTTGCCGTGCCGTCAGCCGCGCCACTGTCGCCGCCGGAACAGCCGGCGAGGAACACGGCTCCGAGCCCGCCGGTGGCCTTGATCAGAGCCCGTCGTCTCATTGGCGCCCACCGTCGAGGAGCGCTGTCGTCAGACCCGCCTGTGGTAACCGCCGCGGAGAGACTCCATCCATACACGGGGGTATGAGCGTGCGGCGGATGCCCGTGTAGCTTGGTTGACCAGGCTTGTAAGTGCCACTTACCCGTCTTGCCCCGGAGCGACACAATCATTCAGCGCCAGCCACCGGACACGAGACCGCTGCACCCGCCCTCTGTCCGGCGGGGTCGGTATCAGCCCCTCTTTGGGCCGCACGCGTCCCGAGGGTCTCCACCGATGGTGCCCTTCCCGTGACCGGCCGCTCAGAGCGCCTCAGACCAGGTTGCTCCCGCCGTTGAGCCGGAGGGTCTCGCCTGTCAGATTCGGATTGTCGAGCGCGAGACAGACGGCGGCGGCGACGTCCTCGGGCTCGGCGACACGGTCGACAGGGACGTTTGACGCGATGCGGTCCCGCATGGTGTCGTCCATCCCGAAGGTATCGACGACGTTGGGGCTCACAGCCGACACCCGGACCGGTGCGTACTCCAGGGCCAGATACTTGACGAGTGTCTCGACAGCCGCGTTCACGACACCGACAGCAAAATACTGCGGGTCCGGGGTGACGGCGGCCTCGCCGCTGAGAAAGACCATCGCGCCGTCCTCGGGGATCACCTGGCGAGCCGCCTCGGCCGCGTAGTAGTAGCCAAAGAACTTCACCTCGAACGCCTGCCGAAGCTCCTCCTCACTGATGTCCATGCCCGTCGGGATGTACGCCGGCGTACAGACCAGATAGTCGGGCTCGGCCTCGGTCACCGTCTGTGTAACCGCGGCGCGGTCGGTGATATCCACCGCCCGTTCCGTCGCGTTCGGCCCGAGTGTCCGGGCCGCCTCGGTCCGACGGTCGTCGTCCCGGGCCGCGACGACCACCTCGCCACCCTCGGAGACGATCTGCTCTGCGGTCGCGTAGCCGATGCCGGAGCTCCCACCGATGACTACCGTTCGTGTGTCAGCAAACGTCATAGGTTAGATAGGCGAAGCAGGCTCTTGTCCCTTGCTCCCGGACCGGCGGCTGTGCTGACCGGTCGGACCGGTCGGGAACTGCCCGCACAGCGCGTCGAGAGTGTGACGCCCGCCGGCACGTCCACACACAGGCCGCCGAACGCGCGAACGAGACAAGACCGATGACGGTGTGGCACGTACTAGCCGGTATGCCTGACGGAGAGTCACCACACGAGAGGGCAAAGCAGGTGCTTGCAAACGCAGAGACCTGCACCCTCGCAACCGTCGCACCGGACGGCAGGCCGGAGGCGGCCACGGTCCGGTTCGTCGCCGACGACACACTCGACGTGTACATCACGACCGAGTCGACCTACCGGAAGTACCACAACATGACACAGAACCCGAGTGTCGCGCTGGTCGTGGACGGCCGGTACAACCTGCAACTGGAGGGGACCGCGAGTGAAATACACGACAGGACCGTCGACTGGTTCAAGCGGCAATACACCGAAACGTACGGTCAGAGCGAGTATCTCACCGACGACGACAGCGTCTTTTTTAGGGTCACGACCGACTGGGCCCGGCTCCTCGTCGACGGGAGCTTCCCACCGGCGTTCGAGATGGTCATCGGCGACGGCGAAGCGGACCCCCACGGGTCGACATGAGCACACGATGGCTGTTAGCACCGCCGGCACAGGCACTCACCGATGCAGACACTTAGAGTGAAACTCCACATCCCGACCGAAGACCCGCAGGACACCGCACGAGCGGTGTTCGACGAGCTCGCCGACGTCCACTCCGACCAGGCGATCTTCCAGGTCAACGAGAGTGAGTACATCGACGACGACAGCTGGGGGTTCAGGGTCACCTACCGGAGCCAGAAGCGGTTCGTCCGGAGCACGTCCCCGGCAGATATCGAACGGGTGATGCGGCGAGTTGCACCGAACTCGTTCGAGAGACGCCTGTCGAAGGGGTGACCGCCGCAGCCGCCGGACCCGTAGCCAGGGAGCCCGACGGTCCACACGTCACTCGACCGACCGTGTTGGGACGCCCCCCCGTCTAGCCGGTATACGCCGACCAGCAGGGTCTGAAGCGCCGAAACCGGTCTCAGCCACCGGTGAGAGTCGCCGAGTTCGGAGCCGTGTGACTGTTCGGTGGGACGCCGTGTGGTGCGTTCCGGGCGATAGCCGGCCGCCGGGACCCCATCGGTGGGATGCGCGTGGCCGGTGCCCTCCCTGTTCGCGACACGGCAAGCTAATCGCTCACAGTCTCATACTGCTGGCTGTAACTGTTTGAAGATATCCGCGACCCCGGGGTCGCGAGATTCGTTACAGACGTACAGCCGGCAGTATCAGTAGTGGGGACGCCCGAGGCGGGATTTGAACCCGACTGCGAAGCCTCGCGACGCTCGGCTTCGCGTAGTTCAAGTCCCTAACGGGTTGCTTCGCTCCTCACGTCCGTTCGTCGCAGAAGACGCCCGAGGCGGGATTTGAACCCGCGTCACGACCGTGACAGGGTCGTATGATGGGCCACTACACCACCCGGGCCTGTACTCACTGGTATCTCTGTTTTACTCTTAAGGCTTTCCAAACCGCTGCGGGCTACCTGAGTGGTTTTTTATGTTTGCCACCCGAATAGATGGTACCGGCACCCCTTTTTGTTCGCCTGCCCGGTCGGTCGGGCCCGGTAGCCGAAGCCGGCGGAGTTGACAAAGGTTAAGTGGTCGGCTAATATATGGGACTGTAGTATCTCGACAAACATTCTACAGCCGGCCACACCATGGTAGATGTAAGCCAACACAAATTCGTACCGGACCACACCGTCCTCGACGAGGGAGAACTCGAGGAGGTTCTCGAGGAGTACAACATCGCAAAGACGGACCTACCGAAGATCAAACGCACCGACCCCGCGCTCCAGGACGCCGACGCGGGTGTCGGCGACGTCGTGCGTGTCGAACGAGACTCACGGACCACGGAGACGGCCGTGGTCTACCGACTGGTGATAGAATAATGGATATTCAGGACAAACGTGACATCTCGCGGGAGTACTTCTCGCGCGAACGACTCGCAGAGCACCACTTCCGGTCATTCAACTCCTTTCTGGACCGGGGGATGCAACAGGTCGTCGAGGAGAAGGAGACCATCGACACCGACATCGGCGACAAGGAGGGTGAGGAGCCCGTCTACGTCGAACTCGGGGACGTGCGCGTCGTCACCCCTCGGGTTCGGGAGGCCGACGGGAGCGAGGAACTCCTCTACCCGCAGGAGGCCCGTCTCCGGAACATCACCTACGCCGCCCCCGTGTTCATGGAGATGGCTATCATCAAGGGCGGCATCGAGGAGGAGGAACGGGTTGTCGACCAGACCGAGACGAAGGTCGGCCGGATGCCGGTCATGGTCGGCTCCGAGAAGTGTAACGTCGCGGGCTTCACCCGCGAGGAGTTGATCGACATCGGCGAGGACCCCGCCGACCCCGGCGGCTACTTCATCGTCAACGGCTCCGAGCGTGTCCTGATGACCAGCGAGGACCTCGCACCCAACAAGATCCTCGCCGAAACCGACACGAAGTACGGCGACACCATCGAGGTCGCAAAGACCTTCAGCCAGCGACGAGGGTACCGTGCGCTCGTCCTGACCGAACGCCAGCGTGACGGTCTGTTGCAGGTCTCTTTCCCCTCGGTCTCCGGTGACGTCAATTTTGTCACGCTCGTGCGCGCGCTCGGACTCGAGTCCGACGAGGAGATCGTCCACCGGGTCTCGGACGACCCGGAGATCGTGAAGTTCATGCTGGAGAATCTGGAGGCCGCAGAGGTCCAGAGCACGGAGGAGGCCATCGAGACGCTCGGCCAGCGGGTCGCCTCCGGGCAGGGCAAAAACTACCAGCTCAAACGCGCAAACTACGTTATCGACCGCTATCTCCTGCCCCATCTCCACGAGGAAGGCGTCGACGAGGAGGACGTCCGGATCAACAAGGCCTACTACCTCTGCCGGATGGCCGAGGCCTGTTTCGAACTCGCACTCGACCGGCGTGACCCCGACGACAAGGACCACTACGCAAACAAGCGCCTGAAGGTGTCCGGCGACCTGATGCGTGACCTGTTCCGGACGGCGCTGAACAAGCTCGCCCGCGACGTGAAATACCAGCTCGAGCGTGCGAACATGCGTAACCGGAATCTCTCGGTGTCGACGGTGGTCCGGTCGGACGTGCTGACCGAGCGGTTGGAACACCCGATTGCCACCGGGAACTGGGTCGGTGGCCGGTCGGGCGTGAGCCAGCTCGTCGACCGGACCGACTACATGGGGGTTCTCTCACACCTGCGGCGGCTGCGCTCCCCGCTCTCGCGCTCGCAGCCACACTTCGAGGCCCGGGACCTGCACGCCACCCAGTGGGGACGTATCTGTCCCTCCGAGACGCCGGAGGGCCCCAACTGTGGCCTGGTGAAGAACTTCGCACAGGCGATGGAGCTGTCCCAGAATGTCGGCGACGAACAGGAGCTGAAACAGGAACTCGCGGAGATGGGGGTTCAGGGCATCCCCGGCATCGAGAGTGTCGAACAGCCCGCCGACGACTGATATGAGCCAGCAACAGGCCAGAGAGGCCAAAGTCTACGTCAACGGGAGCCTGGTCGGGACCCACCCCGACCCCGAACAGCTCGCACACCAGATCCGCCAGGCCCGCCGCCGTGGCGACGTCAGCGAGATGGTCAACGTCTCGGTGAACGAACACACCGACGAGGTGATCGTCAACGCCGACGCCGGGCGGGCCCGGCGCCCCCTGTTCGTCGTCGAGGACGGCGAACCGTTGATCTCCCAGGAGGAGATCGACGCGCTCAACGCGGGCGAACTGGAGTTTCAGGACCTCGTCGAGCACGGCTCCGTCGAGTTCATCGACGCCGAGGAGGAGGGTGACATCTACGTCGCCGTCGAGGAGGAGGAGCTCACCCCGAACCACACGCACCTGGAGATCGACCCCCAGCTGATGTTCGGCATCGGCGCGGGGATGATCCCCTACCCCGAGCACAACGCCTCCCCCCGGATTACGATGGGGTCGGGGATGATCAAACAGTCCCTGGGGCTGCCCAGCGCGAACTACCGGGTCCGCCCGGACACCCGCCAGCATCTCCTGCACTACCCACAGCTGTCGCTGGTGAAGACACAGACCACCGAACAGATCGGCTACGACGACCGGCCTGCGGCCCAGAACTTCGTCGTTGCCGTCATGTCCTACGAGGGGTTCAACATCGAGGACGCGCTGGTGATGAACCAGGGCAGCGTCGACCGGGCGCTGGCGCGGTCGCACTTCTTCCGGACCTACGAGGGCGAGGAACGCCGGTATCCGGGCGGTCAGGAGGACCGGTTTGAGAGCCCCGACGACGAGGTTCGGGGGGCCCGCGGCGAGGAGGCGTACACCCACCTGGACGAGGACGGGCTGGTCAACCCCGAGACACAGGTCGACGAGAACGCCGTGTTACTCGGCAAGACCTCCCCGCCACGGTTCCTCGAGGAGCCCGACGACATGGGCGGGCTCTCCCCCCAGAAGCGCCGGGAGACGAGCGTGACGATGCGCTCGGGTGAATCCGGCGTCGTCGACACCGTGACGCTGATGGAAGGCGAGGACGGCTCGAAACTGTCGAAGGTCTCGGTCCGTGACGAGCGGATCCCCGAACTCGGCGACAAGTTCGCCTCCCGACACGGCCAGAAGGGGGTCGTCGGCCACATCGCCCCCCAGGAGGACATGCCCTTCACGGACGAGGGTGTCGTCCCCGACCTGATCCTGAACCCACACGCACTGCCCTCGCGGATGACCGTCGGCCACATCCTCGAGATGATCGGCGGCAAGGTCGGCTCCCTCGAGGGCCGCCGGGTCGACGGGACCGCCTTCACCGGCGAGGACGAGGACGAACTGCGCGACTCGCTCGAGGAGCACGGCTTTGACTCCTCCGGAAAGGAGACACTCTACTCGGGTGTCACCGGCGAGAAGATCGAGGCGGAGATCTTCGTCGGCACCATCTTCTATCAGAAGCTCTACCACATGGTGTCGAACAAGATCCACGCCCGCTCGCGTGGCCCGATACAGGTGTTAACCCGCCAGCCGACGGAGGGCCGCGCCCGGGAAGGCGGGCTCCGGGTCGGCGAGATGGAGCGGGACGTTCTGATCGGCCACGGTGCCGCGATGGCGCTCAAAGAGCGGCTCCTCGACGAGTCCGACCGCGAGTATATCAACGTCTGTGGCGAGTGTGGGATGGCCGCCGTCGAGAACGTCGAGCAACGCCGGGTCTACTGCCCCAACTGCGAGGAGGAGACCGAGGTTCACGAGATCGAGATGAGCTACGCCTTCAAGCTCCTGCTCGACGAGATGAAGGCACTAGGTATCGCCCCACGGATCGAACTGGAGGACGCTGTATAAATGAGTACACAAGCACCAAAAGAGATCGGCAAGCTCAGCTTCGGGCTGATGGACCCCGAGGAGTACCGAGAGATGTCGGCCACAAAGGTGATCACGGCCGACACCTACGACGACGACGGTTTCCCTATCGACATGGGGCTGATGGACCCACGGCTGGGTGTCATCGACCCCGGCCTGGAGTGTAAGACCTGCGGGAAACACTCCGGCTCCTGTAACGGTCACTTCGGGCATATCGAGTTGGCGGCGCCGGTTATCCACGTCGGCTTCGCAAAGCTCATGCGCCGACTCCTCCGGGGGACCTGTCGGGAGTGTTCCCGGCTCTGTCTGACCGGGGACGAGAAGGCGGAGTTCAGCGACCGACTCCGGCGCTCGCGGGACCTCGGTGACGACCTCAGCGACGTCACGAAGGCCGCGATCCGGCAGGCCCGCAAGAAGGACCGCTGTCCCTACTGTGGCGAACAGCAGTTCGACATCAACCACGAAAAGCCCACCACCTACTACGAGGTCCAGCAGGTGCTGGCCGCGGAGTACCCCGAGCAGATCACGGCGGCGATGGAGCCCGACGAGGACTCAGAGCGGGTGACACCGACCGAGCTGGCCGAGGAGACCGGCATCGACCCCGGCCGAGTCCAGGAGATCCTCTCCGGGGAGTTCCGTCCCCGCGAGGAGGACCGCCGGGCTATCGAGTCCGCGCTCGACGTCGACCTCACCGAGGAGGACATGAACAAGCTCATGGCCTCCGACATCCGGGACTGGTTCGAGGACATCCCGGACGAGGACATCGCGGTCCTGGGGATCGACCCCGAGAAGTCCCGGCCGGAGTGGATGATCCTGACCGTCCTGCCGGTCCCGCCGGTCACGGCTCGTCCCTCGATTACGCTCGACAACGGGCAACGGTCCGAGGACGACCTCACCCACAAGCTGGTCGACATCATCCGGATCAATCAGCGGTTCATGGAGAACCGCGAGGCCGGCGCCCCACAGCTGATCATCGAGGACCTCTGGGAGCTGCTCCAGTACCACGTCACCACCTTCATGGACAACGAGATCAGCGGGACGCCGCCGGCCCGACACCGTTCCGGACGGCCGCTGAAGACCCTCTCTCAGCGCCTGAAGGGCAAGGAGGGCCGCTTCCGGGGCTCACTGTCAGGCAAGCGTGTGAACTTCTCCTCCCGGACCGTAATCTCGCCGGACCCCACCCTCTCGCTGAACGAGGTGGGTGTTCCCGACCGGGTCGCCTCCGAGATGACCCAGACGATGAACGTCAACGACCGCAACCTGGAGACGGCTCGCCGGTACGTCGCCAATGGACCCGACACTCACCCGGGCGCAAACTATGTGCGCCGCCCGGACGGTCGCCGGCTGAAGGTGACCGAGAAGAACTGCGAGGAGCTGTCGGAGAAGGTAAAGCCCGGCTGGGAGGTCTCCCGTCATCTCATCGACGGCGATATCGTGGTGTTCAACCGGCAACCGTCACTGCACCGGATGTCGATCATGGCCCACGAGGTCGTGGTGATGCCGCACAAGACATTCCGGCTGAACACGACGGTCTGTCCCCCGTACAACGCCGACTTCGACGGCGACGAGATGAACATGCACGCCCTCCAGAACGAGGAGGCCCGCTCGGAGGCCCGCGTGCTGATGCGGGTCCAGGAGCAGATGCTCTCCCCGCGCTTTGGCGAGAACATCCTCGGTGCCATCCAGGACCACGTCACGGCAAGCTACCTCCTCACGAACCAGAACCCCCACTTCAACGAGACGCAGGCGCTGGACCTGCTGCGGGCGACCCGGATCGACGAGCTGCCCGACCCCGACGGCGAGGAGGACGGTGCGGCCTACTGGACCGGCCGGACGATCTTCTCGGAGCTGCTGCCGGACGGGCTGGACCTTGAGTTCACCTCCTCGACGGGCGACGAGGTCCGCATCGAGGACGGCCAGCTGCTCTCGGGCACCATCGACGAGGACGCCGTTGGCGCCTTTGGCGGCGAGATTGTCGACACTATCGCGAAGGCCTACTCGCGGACCCGGGCGCGGATCTTCATCAACGAGGTCTCCTCGCTCGCGGTCCGGACGATCATGCACTTTGGCTTCTCGATCGGGATCGACGACGAGTCGATCCCGGAGCCAGCCCAGGCACAGGTCGACGAGGCCATCGGCAACGCCCGCGAGCGGGTCCAGGAGCTCATCGAGACCTACCGCCGCGGCGACCTCGAGTCGCTGCCGGGTCGGACGGTCGACGAGACCCTGGAGATGAAGATCATGCAGACGCTCGGTAAGGCCCGTGACAGCGCGGGCGACATCGCAGAGGACCACTTCGGCTCCGACAACCCCGCGGTCGTGATGGCCGAGTCCGGCGCGCGTGGCTCGATGCTCAACCTCACGCAGATGGCCGGCTGTGTCGGCCAGCAGGCGGTCCGTGGCGAGCGGATCAACCGAGGGTACGAGGGCCGGACCCTCTCACACTTCGAGCCGGACGACCTCTCGGCGGACGCTCACGGCTTTGTCGAGCACTCCTACCGCGAGGGCTTGGACCCGAAGGAGTTCTTCTTCCACGCCATGGGTGGCCGCGAGGGGCTGGTGGATACGGCGGTCCGGACCTCGAAGTCCGGCTATCTCCAGCGCCGGCTGATCAACGCCCTCTCGGAGCTTGAGACGCAGTACGACGGCACTGTCCGGGACACCTCCGACACGGTTGTCCAGTTCGAGTTCGGCGAGGACGGCACCTCGCCGGTCGAGGTCTCCAGCTCCGAGGAGGGCAAAAGCGTCGACGTCGACGCGATCGCCGAGCGTGTCCTCGACGAGGAGTTCGACGACGCCGCCGAGCGCCAGCAGTTCCTCGGGGAGGGGGCCGAGCCGACGAACCTCTCCGAGCACGCTGACGGCTACTGGACCGCGGAGGGTGACGACTGATGACCGACTACCACATGGTCGACCACGACGTCTCCGACGATATCGCCGCTATCGTCGAGGACGCCGACCTCCCGCGGCGGCTGAAAGCCGAGGTGTACGACACGCTTGAGGAGCGCGAGGTAACCGTCGCGGAGGCCGACGAGGTCGTCCAGGCGACTGTCGCGCAGTACCGTGACACCCGTGTCGACCCGCTCGACCCGGTCGGGACGGTCTCGGCCCAGTCGATCGGTGAACCCGGCACACAGATGTCGGTCCCTGCCGACGAGCGGGTCGTCGTCCGCCGGGGCAAGCGGACCGACGTGACCGAGATCGGCTCGCTGGTCGACGGGCTGCTCCACGTTCGGGAGCGCCACGACGTGGACGGGCACGAGGTGGCGCGAGCACCCGAGCAACTCGAAGTGCTCTCGCTCCGTGCGGACGAGCAGGTCGAGTGGAAGCCAGTCGAGGAGGTGAGTCGCCACGAGGCACCTGAGGAACTGCTCCGGTTCGAGCTCGAATCCGGCCGGACGGTCCGGGCCACGAAGTCTCACTCCTTTGTCACCCGCCAGGACAACGAGGTGGTTCCGGTCACCGGCGAGGCGCTCGAGGCGGGTGACTGGCTCCCGGTGGTCGGGTCGTTCGAGGCTGACGGTGTCGAGACGGTGGACCTGGAGCAGTTCCTGCCGGCCGACGAGTACTGGCACACGTCGGCGCTGACCGACGGCGGGACAGCTACCGTCCCCGGCGGCGAGGACCAGCGTCGCAACCGCCGCGACGCCCTCGAAGCCGGTGACCTCGATGAGGGTGCGGTCTACCCGCGTCAGGGGACTGTCGGTCTGCCGGCGCAGTTCCCGCTCGACGAGGAGACCGGATTCTTCGTCGGTGCGTTCCTCGCCGAGGGGTCGCTGACCGACCACTACGTCTCGGTCTCGAACGTCGACAAGGAGTTCCAGAACCGCGTCCGGGCGTTCGCCGAGCGGTTCGGGCTGACGACAAACGAGTACGCCAACGAGAGCGGATTCGCGGCCGGATACGACATCCGGGTCAACGGGACCATCCTCGCCGACTTCTTCCGCACTGTGTGTACCGAGGACGGCGAGAAAGTTGTCCCGTCGTTCGCGTTCGGAGCCACCGATAAGTTCGTCCGTGGTCTGCTCACCGGCTACTTCAGCGGTGACGGCAACGTGGCGGAGCGGGCCGTGCGGGCAAGCTCCACCTCGGAGCGGCTGGTCGAGGGGATTGCGTTGCTCCTAGCACGCGTCGGTATCTTCGCGACGCGGGGTGAGCAGGACGACTCCACTACGCTCCGGGTCCCGGCCAAGCACGTTCCGAGGTTCGCCGAGCGGGTCGGAATGGTCGGTCAGCACGGTGCGGAGCTTGAGGCGACGGCGGCCGAGATCGACCCGGAGGGACCGGATACGACCGACCAGGTCCCCAACTTCGGTGACGCGCTGAAATCGGCTGCCAGCGAGGCGGGTATCCCGTCACGACAGGTCCACAGCGCCCACAAACGTCAGCGCATCGGGCGGAACCGGCTGGCTCGGCTCGTCGGCGAGGTGGATAAGCGCACCGACGAACGGCCGCCTGAACTCGATGCGCTGGAACGCGCCGTCGATGGCGACGTGGTCTGGGACCGCATCGAGTCCATCGAGACCGTCGAACCGGATCACGACTACGTCTACGACTTCTCGGTGGCCGGGCTGGAGACGTTCACCACGGGCCAGGGTGTCGTCACCCACAACACGATGAACACCTTCCACTACGCCGGCGTCGCGGAGATCGACGTCACGCAGGGGCTCCCCCGACTCATCGAGCTGGTCGACGCCCGGAAGGAGCCCGACACGCCGATGATGACCGTCCACCTCGCGGACGAGTACGCGACCAACCGCGAGAAGGCCCACGAGGTGGTCTGGAACATCGAGGCGACGAAGATCCTCCAGTTGGGTGACGTCTCGACGAACGTCGCCGACATGGTGGTGCAGGTGGCGCTGAACGAGGAGACACTGATGGAGCGGTGGCCGACCGTCGATGACCCTCTGGTCGTCGCCGAGGAGATCGCCGAGACGATCGAGGGGGAGCTCGGCGTCGAGACCACCCAGCGTGACCTGGTCGTCCAGTTTGGCCCCGAGGAGCCCTCCTACCGTGACCTGCTGCAGCTGGTCGAGGAGCTCCGGGAGATCGTCTTCAAGGGTATCGAGGAGGTCTCCCGGGTCGTCATCCGCAAGGAGGAGACCGCAGACGGGGACGAGTTCGTCCTCTACACCGAGGGGTCGGCCTTCGGCGACGCCCTGGAGATCGAGGGCGTCGACGCCTCCCGGACGACCTGTAACAACATCCACGAGATCTACCGGAACCTGGGTGTCGAGGCGGCCCGCGAGTCGCTGATCGACGAGACGATGAACACCCTTGAGGAGCAGGGGCTAGACGACGTGAACATCCGTCACCTGATGCTGGTCGCCGATATCATGACCAACGAGGGGACGATCGAGTCGATCGGCCGCCACGGCATCTCCGGCTCGAAGGACTCGGTGCTCGCGCGGGCGGCCTTCGAGGTGACGGTGAGTCACCTGCTCGACGCCGCGATCCACGGCGAGGTGGACGACCTCAACGGTGTCACCGAGAACGTCATCGTCGGCAAACCGATCAAGCTCGGGACCGGGGACGTCGACCTGCGGATGGCCTCCGGCGAGCGCGAGACCGGCTCAGAGTCGGGCGCGGACTGAGCGGCGATGATCCGGCTGTCGGACGAGGCCCGCCGCCTGCTCGCGCTGTTCGAGGAGGAGACCGATGCGACCGCGCGTGACTGTATCGTCGACGACGACCACGACCGGGTCGTGTTCCTGGTGACGGCCGGCGAGATGGGCCAGGCGATCGGCGCCGGCGGCGAGAACGTCAAGCGCGTCGAGAAGCGGCTGGACCGCGAGGTAAAGCTCGTCGAGGACGCCCCGACCCCGGCGGACTTTGTGGCAAACGCGCTTGCGCCGGCGGCGGTCTACAACGTCACAATAAGCGAGAACGACGACACTGTCGCCTACGCCGAGGTGGCACAGGAGGACCACGGCGCCGCCATCGGCGCCGGCGGGAAAAACATCGACGCCGCCCGTGTGCTGGCCGACCGTCACTTCGATATCGACGGGATCGAGTTAACCTGACCCGGCCCGGCCTGACCCGGCTACCGGGGCCCGCTTCTGTCTCCGCCCTGTGCCACAGAGCCTCATACTGCTGGCTGTAACTGTTTGAAGCTATCCGCGACCCCGGGGTCGCGAAATTCGTTACAGACGTACAGCCGGCAGTATCAGGCCCGACGACCAGCCACAGCCAGTCACCGCCGACAGCGATACCGGCGCCGAGTGGCCCTGCCTCAGACTGCGTTCATTCCCCCGTCGACGAGGACGACCTCGCCGGTCGTGTAGCTCGCGGCTTCGCTGGCGAGATACACCGCTATTCCCTTCAGGTCAGCGGGTTGGCCGATCCGTCCGGCGGGGACGATGCTCCTGCTGATACTGCCGGCTGTAAGTCTGTAACGGATTTCGCGACCCCGGGTCGCGAATATCTTAAGACAGTTACAGCCAGCAGTATGAGTGAGCCGTCCTCGTCACTCAGTCTCGCCATCCCGTCCTCGGTCATCGCGGTTTCGACCAGCCCCGGCGCGATAGCGTTGACCCGGACCCCCTGGTCGGCGAGTTCGCCGGCCAACTGGCGCGTCAGCTGGACGACACCGCCCTTTGCGGCGGTGTAGGCCGCGAGCCCGTCGCGCTGGGTGCCGTTGAACCCGAGAATCGAGGCTGTCATGACCACCCGGCCGCCGCCGTGGTCGACCATGTGTGCGGTCGCCGCCCGCGCAGTCATAAACGCCCCGCGGAGGTTGACGTCCATCAGGTCGTCCCAGTCGTCCATGTCGTAGGTCGGTGCTGGCCCGCCTTGTACGGCAACCCCGGCGTTCGGAAAGACAACGTCGAGACCGCCCAGCGCCTCGACCGTCCGGTCGACCATCCGCTCGACCGCCGTTTCGTCGCTGACGTCGGCGACGACGGGCTCGACGGTTGCCCCGGTCTCCGCGGTCAGCCGGTCGGCGACCGTGTCGAGCCCCTCCTCGTCGATGTCGGCCACCGCGACGTCAGCCCCGCTTTCGGCCATCGCCTCGGCGAGGGCACCACCGACCCCGCCGGCGGCGCCCGTCACCAGCGCCACGTCGCCGTCGAGCCGGAACTGGTCGAGCACTGTCACCGCTGCTCACGCCCGTTCATGACCGTACTGTTGGCCGACTGGTGGTGTATGTCTTGCCGTCCGCACCCGAAAGACGACGTTTAAGTGGCTCGGGGGGGTAGCAGTGTCCACTATGGCAAACGGCAAGTACGCCGCGCGGAAGCTCAAGAAGGACCGCCAGAACCGACGGTGGTCCGACTCGGAGTACGCGCGCCGCGAGCGGGGCCTCGGGGAGAAGTCGGACCCCCTGGAGGGTGCCCCACAGGGACGGGGTATTGTCCTCGAGAAGGTCGGCATCGAAGCGAAACAGCCCAACTCGGCCATCCGGAAGTGTGTCCGGGTCCAGCTCATCAAAAACGGCAAGCAGGTCACCGCCTTCTGTCCCGGTGACGGCGCTATCTCCTTCATCGACGAACACGACGAGGTGACCATCGCGGGCATCGGCGGTGCGAAGGGCCGTGCGATGGGTGACCTCTCCGGGGTCAACTACAAGGTCGAGAAGGTAAACGGCGTCTCGCTGATCGAACTGGTGCGGGGCAACGCGGAGAAGCCAGTCAGATGAGCACCGACCAGCCCGAACCCGACGCGCCCGGCAGCGAGGACAGCGACGCTCTGCTCTTCCAGCGCTGGAGCGTCGACGACATCGAGTACGGCGACCCCTCCACCGAGCGGTACATCACGGTTACGCCTATCGCACACACGATGGGTCGGCACACTGACAAGCAGTTCAAGAAAAGTGACATCTGCATCGTCGAGCGGCTGATCAACCGCCTGATGCAGACCGACGAGAACACCGGGAAAAAGCAGTTGGCCACCACACTCGTCCAAGATGCCTTCGAGACCATCCACAGCCGGACCGACGAGAACCCCATTCAGGTGCTCGTCGGGGCCATCGAGAACACGGCGCCGCGTGAGGAGACTGTCCGCCTGAAGTACGGCGGGATCTCCGTCCCGAAGGCTGTCGACATCTCCCCACAGCGCCGGGTCGACCAGGCGCTCAAGTTCATCGCCGAGGGGGTCCAGGGCGACTCCTTCAAGACCGACACCGACGCCGCCGACGCCGTTGCCCAACAGCTCATCGGCGCCGCCAACAACGACGTCTCCACCTACGCCGTCAACCAGAAAGAGGAGAAAGAGCGCGTCGCCGCCGCCGCCCGTTAATACGACCAGTCCACACTGGCTCTCCTTCTGTTGCTCTATCACGCCAAACCGCTCCTGGGGTCAGCCGTCTGTCAGGGAGGCCCGCCCGCCTCGTAAATCAACTCGCTTTTCTCGGTTGACGTCACACCACCGTACGTGACAGAACAATACGAGTCCGTCGAACTGGTCGGTGACCGGACCGTCCGCCACCTCGCATCGGCCGTCCTCCTCGCCGCGCTAACGGCAGTCCTGGCGTACGTGTCGATACCGGTTCCCGGGGTCGCCGTTCCCTTCTCACTCCAGCCCTTCGGCGTCTTCTTCGCCGGCCTTCTGCTCGGGCCCGTCTGGGGGGGCTTTGCACTCTCACTGTACGTCGTCGTCGGGCTCGCCGGGGCTCCGGTCTTCTCGAACGGTAACGCCGGGCTCGGGTACTTCCTCGGCCCGACAGGGGGGTTTCTCGTCGGGTTCCTGCTCGCTGCGGTGCTCGTCGGCGCCGTTGTCCACCGCCGCACCGAACCGCGTGACCTCCGAGAGGTGTCGGTGGTCACACTGACCGCCGCACTCGCGGTCGGCATCGCGGTCATCTACGCGGCTGGGGTCCCCTGGTTCGCGTGGGTGCAGGGCATCCCCCTGGGGGCGGCCGCGACCGTCATGGGCCCGTTTCTCCCCCCGGACGCGCTGAAGGCGGCGCTGACCGTCGCTGCCGTTTCGAGTGGAAACGAGGCGCTCCGCCGAGCCGCATGATAGCGGTCCGGGACCTCGTCCACCGGTACGACGGTGTGCCGGCCGTCGACGGCGTCTCCGTTACCATCCCGGACGGCGAGTGGGTCGTCGTTGCCGGCTCGAACGGCAGCGGAAAGACGACACTCGTCAGGCACTTCAACGCACTACTCGCGCCCGACGAGGGCACAGTGCTGGTGAACGGCCGCCCGGCCGTCGAGGACCCGGTCGCCGCACGGACGGCCGTCGGGATGGTGTTCCAGCAGCCCCGGGACCAGTTTGTCGCCGCGACGGTCGGGGCCGATGTCGCGTTCGGCCCGGAGAATCTCGGGCTCGACCGGGCGGCGGTCGACCGCCGGGTCGCGGAGGCCCTGGCGGCTGTCGACATGGCCGGCCGCGAGGACGAGCGGATCGACGCACTCTCGGGCGGCGAGCAGGCCCGGGTTGCGGTCGCTGGCGCGCTCGCGATGGCCCCTACCCACCTGGTGCTGGATGAGCCCTTTGCAGGGCTGGACTGGCCGGCCCGTCGCTCCGTGCTCGAACACCTCGAGGACCGCTATCTCGAGGGGACCAGTATCGTCGTCGTCACACACGACCTGCGCGATGTCCTCTCGCGGGCCGACCGTGTGCTCGGTCTGCGGGACGGACAGGTCGCCGTCGACACCGACCCCACATCGGCCCGTCACCGGCTACCCGACCTGGGCGTGCGCGTCCCGGAATGCTGACCTACCGGCCCGGTAACAGCCTCGCCCACCGCCTCGGCCCCCGCTCGAAGCTCGCCTTCCAGGCGGGGTTCGCGGTTGCGGTCTTCGCCCGGCCGACGCCTGCGTGGCTGGCCGCGATGACCGGGGCTGGGCTGGTCTGTCTGGCCGCCGCGCGCCTCTCGCCGGTCCGCGTGCTGTGGGCGTACCGTGTCGTGGTGCTCGTCCTCGCGCTCGGACCGGCACTCGGCGGGGTCGTGCTCGGGCCGCCGTGGTTCCGGGTCGACCCCGCCGTGGCGTCGTTGCGGGCGGTTGCGCGCGTGGTGCCGGTGTTGCTCGTCAGCGCCGCGTTCGTCTACTCGACGCCCGTCCGGGACACCCGGGCTGCAATCCAGCGGACCGTCCCGGGTCGCCCCGGACAGCTGCTCGGTGTCGGCGTGGGGTTGACCGTCCGGTTCGTGCCCGTCGTCCGCGCGGACGTGCGCCGGATCCGGGAGGCGGTCCGCGCACGCGGAGGCGATAGGCGGTCGTTACGGGACCGCGCGAGCCGGCTCGCGACCCTGTCGGTCCTGCGGGCGCTGGCCCGGTCGGACCGGCTGGCACTCGCGCTCCGGGCCCGGTGTTTTGCCTACGACCCGACGCTGCCGACACTCCGGCTCTCGCGGCTGGACTACCCGGTGCTCGCGCTGGCTGTGTTACTGGCCGCGACACCGCTTCTCTAGTCGGCCGCGGGCCCGGACCCGCCGGCGTAGGCGCGTGTGACATCCACGAGAGCCTTTCGGTATTCGCTCTCGTCGGGGTCGGGCGCCAGCGAGCTGAAGTGGTGTTTGAACTCCGTGAGGTCGATCTCGGGAGCGTCGGCGGCAGCCGCGTGCGCGAGGTCGTAGAGACGGTGGTCCTCGGCGACGAGGTCGTGTCGCTCGACGAGTGCGAGCGCGAAGGCTGCGTTGACAGCGGTGATCTCCGGGTCGGCGGCCGACGTGAGCCGGGAGACCGGCTGTGTCGACTCCCCCTCCTCCTGTGGGGGTGTTGCCGCCCGCCCCCAGGCGCCCGGGTCCTCCGGCCGGTCGGCGACTGCGGCCGCCAACGAGGACTCGAGAAAGGCAACGAGTTTGTCGGCGGGAGCGACCTCCAGCCAGAGGTCGTCGGCGTAGATATCTTTCATGTGGTTTGCGATCTGGTAGCAGTGGGTGAGTTTGCGCTGTTCGACGCTCCGACCCGCTAGCGCGAGGAAGATGGCCTCCTCGGTGGACTGGGTGTGTGAGGGGTGGTCGGCCTCGTAGTGGTGCATGTGGGCGAACTCGTGGAGGGCGAGTTCGCGGGCCATCGCCGAGGTGGCCGCCTGTCGGGAGATAGTGAGTCGGTGGGCGTCGTCGGTGTGGCTGGCGCGGGTCCGTTCGTCGGGGTCCTCGACGACCCGGACGGTGACGGGTCGGTCAAGGTCACGCTCAGTCACAAAGAGGTCGCGGGCCCCGAGAAACGGTTCGACCGGGCCCGCTCCGCGTACCTGCATATCCATATCTGTGTTCGGGGGCCGGCCGCGTATGACGTTTGCGCCGGTCACGGGGCCTGGGCTACTGGAGGGTCACGTAGCCCAGAAAGGCCAGTGCCAGAAACTGGAGCCCCCGCAGTACGAGCACCGCCTCGCCGACCAGCGGGCTGTCGGCGTACAGCGCCCCCATCCCGAAAAAGAAGTAGATGGCGACGAGATTCTCGAGGAGCAGTACGACGCCAAACGCCAGTAGCCCGAGGGTGAGATTCGACCGAAACGTCCGGTAGTTGCGGACCCAGACCCCCGAGAGGACGACCAGGATGAGGGCGTTGACCCCTGCCAACCCTACCGCACCCATAACCGCCGGACCCATCGCCATCTCAGCTCACCTCCTCGGTGATCGACTCGAAGGTCTCCCAGTGTCGCTCGAACCGGTCGGTGAGAAAGTACAGTTTGCCGTAGTCGCGCTCGCCCGGGTCGACGACGTCGTGTTCTTCGAGCATATCCAGGTGGTGGGTAACGGTGTTGTAGTCGACGCCGAGACGCTCGGCCAGCTCGTTCGCGTTCCGCGGTCGCTCCTCGAGTTCGCGGATGATGCGGACCCTGTTTGCCCCGCCGCGCGTGCCCGCGAACAGGTACCACAGGGCCTTCTCCATTGACGATTCGTTGATGTCGGGAGTATCCTGAAAGTCGTTTCGACACAGCACTACAGCCACTGGTCCGGTGAAACCGCGACCCCGGTTCGGCCGGGTCGAGGACACGCTACCCACTGACCGTCCGCCGGACCCAGCCGGTGGCGCCGGAGGGGAACGACTCCGAGCGGTCGCT
>JAQCNN010000115.1 GCA_028275005.1 Salinirussus sp. | reverse complement strand
GCGAGGGTATGGACCTCGGACTCGCGGACAGTACGGCACTGTGTACGGCAGCCAGCGGCGGCCTCGGGCGGGCGAGCGCGCTCGCACTCGCCCGGGAAGGGGCAAACGTGGCCGTCTGTGGGACCACACCCGACCACGTCGAGGCGGCCCGGGCGGAGTTGGAGGCGGCGGGCGAGGGGGGCGTCCTCGCCGTCGAGGCGGACATCACCGACCCCGACCACGTCGGGGCCTTCGTCGCGGAGACCGTCGAGACGTTCGGCGGGCTCGACCACGTGGTGACGAGCGCCGGCGGGCCGCCGAGCGGGCCGTTCACGGCCACCGACGACAGTGACTGGTACGACGCCTACGATATGCTCGTGATGAGTGTCGTCTGGACGCTTCGGGCGGCCCGCCCACACCTGGTTGCGTCCGACGAGGGGAGTGTTGTCGCCATCACCTCCCGGACGGTCCAGGAGGTCGGGGACGACCTCCTCCTCTCGAACGCCGTCCGCCGGGGTGTCATCGGGCTCGTCAAGACCGTCGCCCGGGAGTTCGCCCCCGAGGTGCGGGCGAACGCCGTCCTCCCGGGTGCCCACGAGACCGCCCGGATCGAGAACCTCATCGAGGCGGCCGTCGAGCGCGGCGACGCCGACAGCTACGAGGACGCCTACCGGTCCTGGGCCGCCGACGTCCCGCTGGAACGGGTCGGCGAGCCCGGCGAACTCGGCGACACCGTGACCTTCCTGGCGAGCGAGCGCGCCAGCTACATCAACGGCGCGACGCTGGCTATCGACGGCGGCGCGATGCGTAGCTGACGCGCCGACAGCGGCCCCGGGTCAGCAGACCGGCTTGGGGTTGATCCCCATCGACTCCAGCCGGGTGACGTACTCCTCGTAGGCGGTCTCGACGACCGCCGTGGCGGCCGCCGCGGCACCGTCGAGGTCATCGTGTGACCCCAAGGCGTCGAGCAGCTCCTCGCGGAGCGTCTCGTACCCGTCCGAGACCCCACGGAAGAGACTCGCCGTCTGTGGGTCCGCCTGGCCGGTGAAAAAGCCAGTCGCCTGGCTCGCCTTCCCCTCGGCGACGAGGGTGTACCCGACCGCGGCCCCGAGTCGGTCGACTGTCGCCTCGTACCCGTGAAACGACGCGACCAGGGCCGGCCGGTCGCCGGGTTCGTGCCCGTCGAGTTCACCCGCGATGTCGGCGTAGTGGTCGCGTTCGCGGTCGGCGGCGGCCGCGACAGGCTCACCCCACCCCTCGAAGACCTCGGCAGCGTGGTGGGTTGTGTCGGCCAGCGCCGTCAGGACGGCATCACCCTCCATCTCCCCCTCGGTGTCGGCGTACAGCGACTTCGAGGAGCCAAGCCGGGAGAGTTCGGTCTGGTTCTCCGAGCGGACACGGTCGACGAGGTCGGTCGGGTCCATACCCGGAGGGTCGGCAGCCGGCGGCTTGTATGCGTCGCCCCGGAGCCGGGTGGGCGGCTGAACGGCGGCGACTACGCCCGCTGTTCCCGCCGGACCGGCGACCGGCCCCCCACGACCAAGAGACAATACAGGTATCAAGGTGTTTCTCGCGCAGGAAATTGTTTTTTGCGCAAATTTATTGTGTGCAGAAGTGTAGCTTTGGACCAGATGGGTAGATGAGTGGACGATCATGTACAGGATACCGGGGACGTGACGACAGTGGGGTGGGTCTGCCGTGGTAACGACGGTCCGACGGAGTATCGAGGTGGAGTACTGGGTTGTCGACGAGGAGGGGCGGTTGACCGAGCCGGAGGGGCTCGTAGACGCCTCACCGGGGGTCGAACGCGAGTTCGTCGAGCCGCTGTTGGAGGTAAAGACCACGCCGTGTGAGACGACCACACAGCTGCGTGCGGAGCTGTTCGAGCGCGTCGGGCGGGTCCTGGAGCGGGCCGGAGCGCTCGGCAAGGGGCTGGTCCCGCTTGCGACACCGCTCAACGCGGGGGCGGTCCGTGACCTCCCGAGCGAGCGCACACGGGTTCAGGAACAGGTCGTCGGCGATGACTTCGAGTACGTCCGCCACTGTGCCGGCACCCACATCCACGTCGAACAGCTCCCGGGTCGGGTGACAGACCAGATCAACGCGCTCATCGCGCTCGACCCCGCGTTCGCGCTCGTCAACTCCGCGCCACACTTCGAGGGTGAGTATCTCGCCGCCGGCGCCCGGTCGGAGCTCTACCGCCGGATGGCCTACGACGACGTCTCACACCAGGGGCGGCTGTGGCGCTACGCGACCGACACCGACGAGTGGACCCGCCGGCTGGAGCGACGCTACGAGGAGTTTCTCACCGCGGCGCTCGAAGCCGGTGTCGACCGGCGGACTATCGCGGCCAACTTCACCCCCGAGACCGCCGTCTGGACGCCCGTACAACTGCGTGAGACCTTCGGAACCGTCGAGTACCGGTCGCCCGACACCACGCTGCCCAGCCGGGCCGTCCAGCTGGCCGACGACCTGGCCGGGGTCGTCGAACACCTCGCGAGGACCGGCCTCCAGGTCGGCGGCACACCGGGGCTGACGGAGGACGGTATGGTCGTCCCCGAGTTCGAGACCGTCCTCGGCCACGTCGAGACCGCCATCGAGGACGGCCTCGAGTCGGGCTCACTGCGGGCGTATCTCGACCGCATGGGGTTCGACACTGACGCCTACGCGCCGGCGACCCACAGCCTCGACAGTCGGGAGAAGGTCACACGGACAGCGGCACGAGACCTCCGGCTGGACCACGCTGCACGTCTCGAACGGGACCTCCAGCAGGTGGCTGTCGGCGACTGACGGGGCCGCTGTGGCCACTCCGGGGCTCGTGCTCTCAGATAAAAAACACAGAGTTCGGTCGATGCTCCGGTTCGGGCCTGCCGTCGCCGTACTCAGGCGCCTTTCTCGATCTCGGCGCCGACGAGGTTCCCCCACTCGGTCCAGGAACCGTCGTAGTTGGCGGTGTCCTCGTAGCCCAGCAGCTCGTGCAGGGCGAACCACGCGACCGAGGAGCGCTCGGCGATACGGCAGTACGCGATAGTCGTCTCGTCGCCGTCGATCCCGTCGTCGGCGTACAGCTCCTGCAGCTCCTCGACAGTCTTGAACGTGCCGTCGTCGTTGGTGACAGCGGCCCACGAGATGTTCTCCGCGCCGGGGATGTGACCGCCACGCTGGGCGGTCTCCTGCAGGCCCGGCGGGGCGAGAATCTCGCCGGAGTACTCCTCGGGGGAGCGAACGTCGACCAGCGGGATACCCCGCTCGATGGCGTTCTCGACGTCCTCACGGTAGGCCCGGATGCTCTCGCGGGGGCCGGAGGCCTCGTACTCGACCGCGGAGAACTCGGGCACCTCGTCGGTCAGCGGGTAGTCGTTCTCGACCCAGTAGTCCCGGCCGCCGTCGAGCAGGCGCACGTCGTCGTGGCCGTAGTACTTCAGCTGCCAGTATGTGTAGGAGGCAAACCAGTTTGAGTTGTCACCGTACAGCACCACGGTGGAGTCGTCGCTGATCCCGTGACTGCCGAGCAGGTCCTCGAGGGCGTCCTTCGTCAACAGGTCGCGCTGGGTCTGGTCCTGGAGCTGGTCCTCCCAGTTGAACCCGACCGCGCCGGGCGCGTGGCTCTCCTCGTAGAGTTCGGTGTCCACGTCGACCTCCACCAGCCGGTGGGATGGGTCGTCACTCTGGAACTCGTCGAGGCGCTCCTCCACCCAGTCGGCCGATACGAGCACGTCTTTGGCGTATCCGTCGTCAGTCATTGTACATTGAACTATTAGTACACCGCACATATATGAGTACACGTCCCGGCAGACCCCGCCACTCCTCCCAACTCCCGGCAACATGTTCTGGTATCCGGCCGGCGGGTAAACCCTTGCCCGTCGACGACCCGGGCGGCGTCGGCGGTGCCCGGTCGTCACGGGTTGGGGCCGGGCAGTTTTCGGCTGACGTTGCCGGTATCTTCGAGCGAGCCCGAGCCGCCCGGAGAGACATGTTCAAGCGGGTCGGCGGGCAAACCCCTGCGATGAGTGCGATCGTCTCGCGGTCGTGGGTGGCCGACCGCCTCGGGGAGGCCCGGGTGGTCGACGTCCGCGACGGCTGGGAGTACAACGGTATCGGTCACATCCCCGGTGCGGTGAACGTCCCCTTCGACTCCTTCCGGGCGGGCGAGGAGGGCGACACGGGGATGCTCCCCGGGGCGGACGTCTTTGGCGGGCTGTTGGGCGAGGCCGGGGTCAGCCGCGGCGACCACCTCGTCGCGTACGACGACCACCACGGCGTCTTCGCCGCCCGGCTGCTCGTGACAGCGGAGCTGTACGGCCACCCTCGTGACCGGCTACATCTGCTCGACGGCGACTTTACCGCCTGGCAGCGCGAGCGCGAGACCGCGACGGCGGCGCCCACAGTCGAGCCGGCGACCTACGAGGCCGAGCGGCCGGCCGAGACGCCGCTGGTCGACGCCGAGACGGTCGCGGCGGCGGCCGAGGACCCGGACACCGTTCTCGTCGACACTCGGGAGGACCGGGAGTTTGCGGAGGGACACATCCCCGGCGCGGTCAGGCTCGACTGGCGGGCGGTCGTCGACGACGAGACCCGAGGGCTACGACCCGAGGCGGAGGTGCGGTCACTACTCGACGCACGGGGGGTCGTCCCGGAGAGCCGTGTTCTGCTGTACTGTAACACGGCACGGCGGATCAGTCACACCTACACCGTCCTGCGCCACCTCGGCTACCCCGACCTGGCCTTCTACGAGGGGAGTCTCACCGAGTGGCGGAGGGAGGGGCGGCCCGTCGCGACCACAGAGGACGGGTCGGCGGCCGGTACGGGGACAGACGGCTAATCGGGCTCCTCGACGGCCCCCGGCGCCTCGGGGTCACCGGATTCCTCGGGTGACGTGGCGGAGCCTGCCCCCGGGCCCTCGGACCCCGTTGCCCAGTCGTCGACCGCAATGTGTCGGTCCTCGACGTCGGTCTCGGCTGACAGCAGTGCAACGGCCTCGGCCAGCCAGGCGACCGCCACCGGGCCGGCGACGATCCCGACCAGCCCGACCGAGAGGGTGCCGCCGGTAAAGCCGATAAAGTAGACGCTCGCAGGAACGTCGGTCGCGATGTGGGCGAGCCGGGGCCTGAGGATGGCGTCGGGCAGAAAGCCGACGACGACGAGCCCGACGGTGACGATAGCGACGGCCTGGTTCAGGTTGCCTGCGACGACCTCGGTCGCGCCGACGACGAGGACCAGCAGGCTCGGGCCGAGGACCGGGACGAACTGAAGCAGCCCCGAGAGCACCGAGAGGGTGAACCACGAGTCGTACCCGAACACCAGAAAGACCACCATAGCGACAAAGAAGGTGGCAACGGCGACCGCGGCCTGGAGGACGTAGATACCGTACAGCATCGAGCGGGTCCGTTCGTGGAAGGCGACGACGATGTCGTGATACTGGCGGGGGACCGGCCGGAGCAGCGTCTCGCCGAGCCGGGCGGGCCTGATGAGGAGCGCGTACACCACGAGTGTGAACAGAAACAGCTTGAACGAGAGCGCCGGCAGCCGCTGTGCGAGCCCGAAGGCGAGCCCCCCCGCCGCGTCCTGGAGTGTCTGGAGGAGCGCGGCGAACTCGAGGGTGTAGGAGAACTGGCCGACCGCGACCGTCAACCGCTCGGGAACCTGCCCGAGAAAGGCAAAGAGGGTCCCCCGTCGGAGGTACAGCGCGGCGCCCAGTGGCACCACGAGCGCGAGGACGGCGACAAAGGCAAGCGCCGTGCTGACCGCCGCAGCCACCCGCGGGCCGAGCCCGCGGCCGACGAGAAGCTGTCGGACGGGGTAGAGGACGTAAGCGACGGTGACCGCCAGGAAGACAGTCGCGAACACACTCTGGAGGACGTACGCTGTGGCGACCACGACGGCCACGAGCACCCCGACGAGCACGGAGAGACGGCGACGGTCCGGCACGTGCCGGAGGACACCGGCAACCGTCTAAACAGTTCCGACGGGCGCAGCGAAAGGTTTTCATCCGTGTTCGGCGGAGTTGTGTGTGCGGGCTCGTGGGTTAGCCTGGTATACTTCGGGCCTTGGGTGCCCGTGACCGCGGTTCAAATCCGCGCGAGCCCATCTGTTTTGCGACGAACGGACGTGAGAAGCAAACCGAGCCGCGAAGCGGATTTGAACTGCGCGAGACGAGCGAAGGCGAGTCTCGCAGTCGGGTTCAAATCCGCGCGAGCCCATCTCTCATACCGTTTGACGCCTGCAGCGGCGCCGAATTGCCCGTTTCGTGAGTGCACCACCGTGCAGAAGGAGCGTCCTGTGTCCGCCCAGGACTTGTTCGTCTCCGAACCTCGGACAAGCGACACCGTGTTTCCGGGCTGTGAGACACGGCACAGGTCAGACAGCAACCGCAACAAGAGACAGCGGCTGTTACCGTACACCCGGCGAACCGGGGATGTGGACCGTTTGTGCGTGTTCGATAACCGGGGACCTAGAGCGGCCGCAGGTGTCGAGGCTGACTTCCGCGTCCGTCTTCGGAGGCTGCGGTTGGAGCGTTGGCCGGAGAGTGTGCTCATACTGTCGGACGTAACTTTGTAAATAGATTCGCCACCACGGGGTGGCGAAATTCTTGAATGGCTTACGTCCGGCAGTATCAATCCATCACAGGAGCGTATGTAACCGAGGTGGGCAGGATAGCGCTCGTCGGCGTAGTACGGGCGGTCAGACTGTCCCGACGCTATCCCCTTCGTGAATGACGAACTCGGTATCCGCCGCAAACCGCATGAGCGCACGGTCGCTCAGGTCGAGCTCTCTGAGACGCTGTGCCCGTGGGTGGTCGCCGAGTGTGTACGAGATCTTGTTGCTGTACGGCCAGAGGCCGATCTCGCCGTTGAGCTCGGTCTGCTCGCACAGGATGGTCCCATCCTTTGTCGTGAACTCACCCCGGAGTCGCTCCGGCTGACCATCGGCGGCCGGTCGACGGTGACGTCGATAAGGTGGTCCCCGTCGATGTGCACCGATGTCCGGCGGGTCGTGCCGTCGTCGTCGTGTGTGATGTCGGCGACCTCCTTCGGGTACCCCCAGATGTCGACCCCGAGCGCTTTGGCAGGCTCCGAGGTAACCGGGAGGTGCCAGACGTAGCCGGTCACCCCGCGTGTGAACACCGACACGTACGGCAGCGTCCGGGAGTCGCCGTGGGTGGCGGGGATCAACACACCGAACTCGTTGTACGGTTCGATGCCCGAGTCGTACCCGATTCGGTCGTAATCGACGCACAGGAGTGTCACTGCCGCGCGACTCCGGGTCGCCCGGACCGGCGTCAGCCCGGCTGGAAGCAGGTCTCGGACAGCCTCGGGTGCGGCTGACAGAACTGCCCCGGTCATCGTCGCGTGTGTCGAGAGCGGGAGGGCAACCTCGTGGCCCGTCGAGAGCGTCTCTGATTCCCCGTCTGTCCCTCCTGACCCCGTGGTGTCTCCCGTCGCCATGGTACCGCACAAGATATGACTACAAAAACAAATGTATTTCGCCGTATCACTTCCGGGCGGCCTGTGAAGACACACTCAGACCGGCACTGCTCTACTGTGACGAACCGGCCGTTGCGGTTGCGTTTGCGCTCTCTGTGGAGGTTGACCCGCCGGAACCGCCGGAGCTGCCTTCGGACACGCTCTCGGAGCCCCAGGCCATACTGCTACTGTGGAGGGTCACACCGCCCTCGGTGGTGACCTGAACGGACACCGGGCTCGTAAGAGGCGAGACACTGCTCTGCTCGGGGCGGTCAGCTGTCACCCGGAGTGCCTGCGAGGAGGCTTCGAAGTAGATGTAGCGTGTGTCGCCGGCAGAGAGGGAACTGTCCAGGCTGACCGTGTCGGTCGTCCCGTTGGACTCCACACGC
>JAQCNN010000114.1 GCA_028275005.1 Salinirussus sp. | reverse complement strand
GCGAGAGATGGTCAGCGGCGGCTGGAACCGCAGCACGTTCTTGTGGTAGCCGCCGACGCCGATGATGATGTTCCGGTCACGGAGGTGGTCGCTGACCTGTGTCGCCAGCTTCGGCGCCGGCTCCGGCGCCACACCCATCGGGCCGGTGTCGCCGTCGGGGTGGACCAGTTCGAGCCCCCGCATCAGCCCCAGGCCGCGCGCCTCCCCGACGACATCGTACGTCGCCTGGAGGTCGTCGAGCGCCGAGGCGAGCCACTCGCCCTGGGTGCGGGCGTTGTCGATGATACCGTCCTGGAGCTCCTCGATCGTCGCCTCGGCCGCGGCGCAGGCGACAGGGTTCCCGCCAAACGTCGACAGGTGGTCGCCGGCCTCGAAGGCGTCGGCGACCTCCTCGCGGGCGGTGAACGCGCCGAGTGGCAGCCCGTTGGCGATCCCCTTTGCCTGGGGGATGATGTCGGGGACGACGCCGTAGTGGTCGACACCCCACATCTCGCCGGTCCGGCCGTAGCCCGCCTGGACCTCGTCGACGATCAGGAGGGCGTCGTGTTCGTGTGTGACCTCCTGGACCCGCTCGAGCCACCCCTCCGGCGGGGCGACCAGCCCCGCCTCACCCATCACGGGCTCGACGACGACGGCCGCGAGGTCGTCGGCGGTGTGGGTGCCGATGACCCGTGCAACGTCGTCCGCGCAGGCACGCGAACACGGCCCGCCGTCACAGAGCTGACACCGGTAGGCGTACGGCGGGGCCGCGTGGGCGACGTCGTTGATCGTCGGCGCCATCTCGGACTTGTAGCTCTTGTTGCCGGTGAGTGCCAGGCTCCCGAGGGTCCGGCCGTGAAACCCCATCTCCAGCGCGAGGATCTCCTTGCTACCGGTGTACTTCCGTGCGAGCTTGATCGCCCCCTCGACCGCCTCGGTGCCGGAGTTACAGAAAAACGACTTCTGTAGGTCACCGGGCGTTACCTCCGCGAGCGTCGCAGCGAGACTCGCAACCGGCTCGCTGGGGTGGACGTACGAGCAGCCGTGGATGAACTCGTCGAGCTGTTCGTGTGCGGCCTCGACCATTGCCTCGTTGCCGTGGCCCGCGTTCGTCACCGAGATCCCCGAGAAGACGTCGAGATACTCGTTTCCGTCGTAGTCCTCGACGTAGCAGCCCTCGGCCCGCTTGACCGGGACGTCGAGCTCCTTCCAGATCGGCATCATGTACTCCTCGTAGTCGGCCTCGATATCCCGGTTCCTCCGTGGTGGGTTCGTCTGTTCTGACATTGGTAACACTCCGCCCCGTACGGCGAGTACCTGATCCACGCGTCCCCGGATACAAAAAGGTAGCTCGCCCCGGGCTCGGGTATCGCGTTCACCGACAGTTATATGCTACTCTCAGTGCATCACACAGTCGTTATGTCTGGCTCCGGTATCGAGCGACAATCGCTGTCGACACCGCGGTACGAGTACGGGGGGGACGACCACGTGTTCGTCGAGCTGTCGGAGTCGATGAGCTTCACCGCGAACTTCAAAGCACAGGCGATCACGAAGGAGGTACGGGCCCGGGATATCCCAGGTATCATCGAGGTTGCGCCGTCGAACGCCTCGTATCTGTTGCACTTCGACCCGGAGGTGGTCCATCCGGACACGCTCATCGACCGGCTACGCGATATCGAGGCCGGTATCGACCTCACCGCGTACACGTGGGAGGCACGGGTACTCGACGTTCCCGTGCTCTACGACGACCCCTGGACCCGCGAGACGCTGATGCAGTTCAGGGAGCGCCACCAGGACCCCGAGGCGACCGACCTGGAGTACTCCGCCCGGATCAACGGGTTCAGCGGCCCCGAGGAGTTCATCGAGGCCCACGCCGGCGCCCCACATATGGTGACGATGGTCGGGTTCGTGCCCGGGCTGCCCTGGACGTTCCAGATGGTCCCGCGGGACCAGCAGATCGAGGTCCCAAAGTACGTCCAGCCACGCACCGAGACCCCCAGCCGGGCGGTCGGGTTCGGCGGGGCCTTTACCGCCATCTACTCCGTGCCGGGCGCCGGGGGGTACCAGCTGTTCGGTCGCACACCCGTCGAGGTGCTCGACGTCGACCAACAGCTGTCGGCGTTTGCCGACTCGATGGTCCTCCCGAACCCCGGTGACATCATCAACTTCCGACGGGTCGACCGCGAGGAGTACGACCGCATCCGTGACGCGGTCGAGGCCAACGACTACGAGTACAACATCGGACACATCGACTTCGAGCCCGAGGAGTTTTTCGAACACCCCTCCGAGTACACCGACCGGATCACCGAGGTGCTCGACTGATGCTCCGTATCGTCGAACCGGGCCTCTCGACGACGGTCCAGGACACGGGACGGTACGGCCACTACCACATCGGGATGCCACCATCCGGGGCGGTCGACCAGTACGCCCACCGGGTCGCCAACTTCCTCGTCGGCAACGAGGCCGACGCCGCGACCCTGGAACTGACCTACACCGGCCCGGAGGTCGTGTTCGAGGAGGAGGGGCTGGTCGCGGTCTGTGGGGCGGACATGGACCCCAGCCTCGACGGCGAGCCGGTTCCGACGTGGACCGCGGTCCGGGTCGCGGCCGGCCAGACCCTCTCGTTCGAGTTCGCGACCGAGGGGGCCAGGGCGTATCTGGCGGTCGACGGGGGGATCGACACCGAACCGGTGATGGGCTCCCGTGCCACCTACACACTCATCGGGGTGGGCGGCCACGAAGGGCGCGAACTCGAGGCGGGTGACGAACTCCCGACCGGGGCCACCGAGGCTGACGGGCTCGAGGGCAACAGCGTCGACGCGGCACACGTCCCGGACTACGGTGCCGAGACGTCTATCCGGGTGGTGATGGGGCTGTGTGACTACCGGCTCACCGAGGACGGAAAGGAGACACTGCTCGACACCGAGTGGACGGTCAGCAACGAGGCCGACCGTGTCGGCTACCGGCTGGACGCCGACGTCGACATCCAGGGGCTGTTCGTCGAGCGCGAACAGCCCTTCGGGGCCGGCACCGACCTGACGAACGTCGTCGACCTGGGGTACCCTGTCGGGTCGATACAGATGGCCGGGCAGCCGATCGTCCTGATGCGGGATGCCGTCACCGGTGGCGGCTACGCGACGGTCGGGACGGTCATCAGCCCCGACCGCTCGACACTCGCACAGGGCCGGTCCCACGAGACGGTCACCTTCGAGCCGGTGTCGGTCGAGGAGGCCCTGACTGCCCGCGAGGACTGGACGGCCCGTCTCGACCGTCTCCGGGAGGAGCTGCTGGGCTGAGCCGGGCCGCCCGCGGCCCGCGCCACACGCAGCGGGCGGCGGTAAATACGCGCCGGAGGGAAAGGAATAAATCCGAGCCAGTAGTCACTAGTCCTGAGCAACATGACTAGCGAAGAGACGATCGACGCGCCGATGCCGGGGGTCTTCTACCGGCGGCCGGACCCCGACGAGCCCGTCTTTGTCGAGGAGGGTGACGATGTCAGCGCGGGCGAGACAGTCGGGCTGATCGGCGTGATGAAGACCTTTCACGACATCGAGCCCGGGACCGACTGCGTTGTCACCTCCTTCGAGGCCGACAACGAGACCGAGGTCGAGGCCGGGGATACGCTCGTGACGGTCGAGCCGGAGTAGTCGGCCGTCAGTAACCCTTTTGCCCGGTTCGCGCGTCTACAGGCTGTGTTCGACAGCGTCCTCATCGCGAACAGAGGCGAGATCGCAGTCCGCGTTGTTCAGGCCTGCCGTGAACTCGGCGTGACCCCGGTTGCGGTCCACAGCGACACCGACGCGACCGCGAAACACGTCCGGCTGGCGGCCGAGTCACACCACATCGGTGGGTCGGTCGCGAGAAACAGCTATCTCGACAGCGCGGCGATTCTCGACGCCGCCCGGGATGCCGGGGTCGATGCCGTTCACCCGGGGTACGGGTTCCTGGCAGAGAGCAGCGAGTTTGCGGCCGCCGTCGAGGAGAGCCCCTTTGTCTGGGTCGGCCCGCCGAGCGAGATTATGAGACGGTTCGGCGAGAAGACCCGTGCCCGGTCGCTGATGGCCGATGCCGGCGTGCCGGTCGTGCCGGGGACGACCGGCCCGGTCGAGAGCGCCGAGGCGGTCCGGGCCTTCGCCGACGAGCACGGCTACCCGGTCGCGATCAAGGCCGACGGCGGCGGCGGCGGCCGGGGAATGCGTGTGGTCAGGGCCGGTGACGACGTCGAGGCCGAACTCGAGGAGGCACGCCGGGAGGCCGAGGCCTACTTCGACAATCCGGCGGTGTACGCCGAGCGGTTTCTCGACCGACCGAAACACATCGAGGTCCAGGTGCTGGCCGACGAACACGGGAACGTCCGCCACCTCGGCGAGCGCGACTGTAGCACACAGCGTCGCCAGCAGAAGCTCATCGAGGAGACCCCCTCGCCCGTGCTCGACCCCGACGAACGGGAGACACTCTGCGAGCAGGCCTGTCGCGGTGTCGCCGCGGCCGGGTACGTGAACGCCGGGACTGTCGAATTCCTCTACCAGGACGGGGAGCACTACTTCATCGAGGTGAACGCCCGGATACAGGTCGAACACACGGTCTCGGAGGTAGTGACCGGGATCGACCTGGTCAAGTGGCAGCTCAGGGTCGCAGCCGGCGAGACGCTCGATTTCCCACAGACGGCCGTCGAGCCACGGGGCGCGGCGATCGAGTTCCGGCTCAACGCCGAGGACCCCGAGGACGACTTCAGCCCGATGCCCGGCGAACTGTCGACGTACCGGCCGCCACGCGGGGTCGGGGTCCGCGTGGACGATGGGGTCGACGAGGGTGACTCCGTCCCGCCATTTTACGACTCGATGTTCGGCAAAGTTGTCGTCGCCGGCCAGGACCGGACGGAGGCGGTCCGGCGTGGACGGCGGGCGCTGGAGGAGACGGTGGTCGAAGGGGTCCCGACGACGGTCCCGTTTCACCGGCAGGTACTCGACACCGAGACGTTCCTGGCCGCCGAACACTCGACGACCTTCGTCGAGGACCACCCGGAGCTTTAGTGCATGGCGTCGCCCCCGTCGGGGCTCAGCGTCTGTCCGGTGTAGTACGCCGCGTCGTCGCTGGCGAGAAAGACCACTGTCGGAACGATATCCTCCACCTGGCCGAGTCGGTCCATCGGGAGGCTGGCCTTCTTTTCCTGTCGCCACTCCTCGGTGATATCGTCGAGGAGGGCGGTTTCGACGGGCCCGGGGGCGACCGCATTCACCCGGACCTCCGGCGAAACCTCCCTGGCAAGCGCCCTCGTGAACGCGATCACACCCCCTTTGGCCGCCGAGTAGTGGACGAGTTCCTCCCCCCCGACGAGCCCGAGTTGCGAGGCGACGTTGACGACCGCACCACCCCCGGACTCAAGCATCCCGGGGAGCACGAACCGCGTTGCCAGGAAGACCCCTCGCAGGTCGACCGCCATTATCTCGTCCCACATCTCGACTGACATCTCCGTCAGCCGTGACTGCGTGAGGATCCCCGCGTTGTTCACCAGGATATCGGCCGGGCCGTAGGCCGACTCGAAGGTCTCGACCATCTCGGTGACGCTGTCGGCGTCGGAGACGTCACCTTCGAGTGCCATCGCCTCCCCGCCCTCGGCCCTGATCGCCTCGACGGCGGTCTCGGCGGCAGCGCGCTCGTCGGCGCCGGGTGGGTGGTTGACCGCTACCCGTGCGCCCGCCTCGGCCAAGCCCTCGGCGATACCGCGCCCGATACCCCGGCTCGCGCCCGTGACGAGCGCGTCGGTTCCGGCCAGTCGCGTCATGGTAGCAGTACCGTCCCGGAGGACATATAGGTTCGTCCGGCGGGCGCGCTGTGGAGGGGTGTCGGCTGGCGGTCATACTGCCGGCTGGAAGTCTGTAACGAATTTCGCGACCCCGGGGTCGCGGATATCTTCAAACAGTTACAGCCAGCAGTATCAGTCGGCGGCGTAGAACACGAGCAGTCCGCCGACCGTCAGCAGGAGCGTCGAGAACACAGTCGTGACAGTCCCGAGGGCGAACAGTTCGGGCGTCGCCCGGGTTCCCGCGGCGATCGTGAACACCTCGATCGGGAGCGTGTTCTCCTGGCCGACCAGCAGGAGCCCCCGGGTTGCCTCGTTGTACGACAGGGTGAACGCGAAGACGGCCGCGCCGAGGACGGTCGGGGCGATCTGTGGAAGGACGACCCGGCGGAAGCTGGTCCACCGACTGGCCCCCATCACACGCGCGGCCTGTTCGTTCTCGGCGAGTGTCGGCGGAAAGCCCGCCAGGAGCACGATAACGGCAAACGGGACCGTCCACACGACGTGGACCGGGGTCGCGAGCCAGAGCCCGGCATCCTGGCCGAGCAACTCCGTGAGAAAGAGGTTCGCACCAACACCGTAGGTGATCCCGGGGGTGATGATCCCCAGGATGAGGAGAAACAGCAGGCCACGCTGGCCCCAGAAGTCGTACCGGTAGGCGAGCGCAGTCGAGGTCGCCAGCACCGTCGTGATCGCGGTGACGACCAGCGCCAACTGGAGCGAGCGGACGGTGGCGTCGACGATACCCTGGTTCTCGAAGAGGACGGTGTACCACTCGGTCGTGAAGCCGACGAACGGGAAGGTGAGCCCCCCCTCGTTGAACGAGAACGCGATCAGTGAGATGATCGGGGCGTAGATGTAGAGGGTCATGAACAGCACGAACACGAGCAGGAGCCGTCGGAAGCTCACCAGCCCGGAGATGCGTGCGAAGGCACTGCCGCGCTCCCGGCCGCTTTCTGTTGCCATTACCACTACACACAGTAGCAGCTTTGTAAAACAATTTGGTCGTGCCTCGATTTTGCCGCGGCGGCTCCGCGAGGCCCCCGGGATGGGGTCGGGTGTCCCCCGGACCGCCGGCCAGGGGCCGAGCGCAGGGGTTATACTGTCGGCCGGCAACCCTCTACGCACAATGCCTGAGCAGGCGACGCCCGACCACGGGATTGGCACCACCCCGCCGGAGCTGGGTGGCGCAACGTTCCCGGAGGCCAACATCCGTGCCGTCCAAGCTGTCGCCGGCGCGCTCGCGTCGACACTCGGACCGACACCGCGGGACAAGCTCGTGGTCACGGCGCTGGCGTCCCGACAGCCCGACAACCCCAACAACCCCCCTCGTGACGAGTTCGCCGTCGCGACCGACGGGGCGACGATCCTGGAGGAGCTCCCGCTGGAACACCCGATCGCGCCGCTCGTTCGGCGTCTGATCGGACCGGAGCGGCCGGGTGACAGCGACATCGAGGGACAGGACATCCCAGACGGTGTGACCACCAGCGTCGTCCTGGCGGCGGCGCTGCTCGACGAGGCGGCCGACCTCCTCGAGATGGGTGTACACCAAGCCGACATCTGTGCGGGTTACCAGGCGGCGCTCTCGGTGGCGACCGACACGCTCGCCGCCGCCGCCCGGCCACTCGACCCCGGCCGCGAGCGAGAGCGGGCGGAGGCTATCGCCCGCTCGGCGATGAACGGCAACGATATCGGCGGGCTGGTGACCGACTGGGCGAGGGTTGCCGTCGATATCGCCGCGCAGGTCGGGCACCCGACCGCAAAGACCCTCGCAGTCCGCACGAAGCGGACGGGGCGGATCAGCGACTCGCGGCTGGTCCGCGGGGCGGTCCTCGACCGGAACGGTCGTGCCGACGAGCGGATGCCACGGGCCGTCGACGACGCGTCGGTGCTCGTGCTCGGCGGCCACGGCACCGGTGGGCTGGTCGACCCGGAGCCGGAGGGTGACTGGAGCGCCGACAGCAGCGCCGACTTCGCGGAGCTGGCGACTGCCTTCGACGGGCGGCGTGACACTGTCGTCGCCGACCTCCTGACTGCCGGCGTCGACGCCGTGCTGGCAAGGGAGGGGATCTCCTCAGAGTACGCCGAGGCGCTGGCGGATCATGGGGTGCTCGGGATACGGAGGGTCAACCGCCTGAAGCTCACCCAGGCCGCACGGGCAACGGGGGCGACGATCGTCCACGACCCGACGGACGTCACGGCCGAGGACCTCGGCTGGGCGGAACGGGTCGCCGTCGAAAACCACGACCCCCGGCCAGGCCGCCGTCGGAAGCGAAAGATGACCCTCATCGAGGGGTGTGAGGACCCCGACTCGGTCACAGCACTGCTCCCCGGAACCTTCGACCAGGGCGGGGAACAGCTCACCCGCCAGCTCCGGAAGGGGGCCAAGGCCGTTGCCGCTGCCGCCGGGGACGGCGTGTCCCACGGGGGCTATCTCCCCGGCGCCGGGGCGGTCGATGTCGCGCTCGCCCGGGCGGTTCGCGAGGCTGCCACGGCGTACGGTTCGAAGGTCCAGTTGGCCGTCGAGCGGTTTGCCGACGCGGCCGAGATGGTCCTGTTTACACTCGCAAAAAACGCCGGGGACGACCCACTGGGCGCAGTGGCGGACACGCGTGCACGCCAGCGGGCCGAGCCGGACGGGGAGCGGTACGGCTACGTCGTCCCGGACGGGGTGGCCGATGCCGTCGACGCGGGGGTGCTCGACGCCCACGCCCGTCGCCGGGAGAGCTACACCGCCGGGACACAGGTCGCCAATCTCATCCTCGGGATCGACCAGGCGGTTGCGGCAACCGTCAGTGTCGACCGGGCGGACCCGGAGGATACGATCTACGACGGGCGTGCCGAGCAGGTCCAGCAGGCCCGCGAAAACGGGCAGTAGCGCCGCAAAACGGGTCAGTCCTGCGCGATCGCGGTGATGTCGACCCGTCGCAACAGGGCGTAGACGAACAGGAAGATGATGAGCAACAGCATAATCGACATCGCCGACGCGTCGGGGTACCGGAGGCCGTTGTTGACCGAGTCGTAGATGAGTGTCGTGATCGTCCCCTGGCCGCCGCTGAGGAAACTCGGCACCGAGAAGTTGCCGATCGTCAGGACGAACGTGAACATACAGCCGATCGCCACGCCCGGGAGGCTCAGCGGCAGCGTGACGTTCCGGAACGTCGCCAGGGGGGTGCCCCGCAGCGTCTCCGAGGCGTCGAGCAGGTCCTTGTTGATCTGTGAGAGCGAGATGTATATCGGGGCGGCCATGAACACCACGTAGTTCTGGAGATAGCCGATAGCCATCGAGACCGGGGTGAACAGTAGCCAGCCCAGCGGTTCACCGATCACGCCGACCGACTGCAGCGTCTTGTTGATGATGCCCGTCTGCCCGAGGATCGGGATCCAGGCGATCGTCCGGATCACACTCGAGGTCCAGAACGGGATGACCAGAAACAGCAACAGCAGGATCCCGGCCCGTTCGCTCATGTAGAAGCGCAGAAAGTAGGCGAGCGGGTAGCCAAAGACGAGCGTGATCACCGTCACGACCAGCCCGATGCCGACGGTCAGGGCCGTCGTCGAGAGCACAGTCTCCGAGAGGACGGTACCGGTGTAGGAGCCGAGCGTGAACTCCCAGACGACCGAGAAGGACGCGTAGCCGAGGAAGCTGTAGACTAACACGACCGCGAGCGGCAGCAACAGGAACAGCCCGAACCACGCGACGGTCGGCCCGGTGAGAGCCTGGATCTCGCTCAGCGACAGGCCCCACCCGTCCGGCAGGAGTCTTCGCCTGGTGCTCATTTCAGGCGCTGGTGAAGTCCCGCCACCGGTCGGTCATGTAGCCGGCGTTGTCGGGCCAGATCTGGAAGAAGCCGATCCGGTCGATCCGCTCCTCGATCGGGCCACTGTCCCGGGTCCCACCGTCGGAGGACGGGCTCCCTTCCTCGGAGGCCCAGTCGTACTCCAGGGGGTCGAACAGCGCCGGCTCGTCGACAGGGTCGTAGGTGGCTTCGCCCTCGTACGCCCAGTCGTAGTACTCCGGTCCCATGCCTTCGCCGGTCTCGTCGGAGCCGTCACGGACGAGGTCGGTGTCGGGGTAGTGGGGGACGGAGTAGCCGTAGCCCTGGATGAACCCGGGGAACGCGGCCCCGTAGTGTGCGTTGATCAGGGCCTGCACCTCGGCAACGTTGTTACGGTCCAGCGCGCCGGGGTTCGTCGGAGTGATACCGCCGTACCAGTAGCGGTACCCCTGGAACTCGTTTCGCCCCGTCTCCATCGTCGCGTAGGTGACCGGGGTGCCCGCCCGCCGGGTGTCGAGCGCCGCAGGCTGCCAGA
Source organism: Salinirussus sp. (assembly GCA_028275005.1). Taxonomy (GTDB): domain Archaea; phylum Halobacteriota; class Halobacteria; order Halobacteriales; family Haloarculaceae; genus Salinirussus. The sequence goes on along the minus strand of JAQCNN010000114.1, from coordinate 17,953 downwards.
GGTCACCGATGATCGCCTCCTCGGAGGCCATCAGGTTGACCGACTCGCCGTACGCCGACCACGTCGAGACGAACTGGCCGGCCTGTTTCTGCTCGGTCAGGAAGTCGATCGCCGCGTCGAGTTGGTCACGGTTCGGGTTATTCAGGTCACCGATCTCGCCGTCGAGCATGTCGGTGTCGAGCAGGTGCATCAGCGCCTCGGGGATGGTGATCGCGGCGGTCTCACCCATGCAGACCTGCCCCTCGTACTGGTCGTCGAAGAGGTCACTCCACAGGGTCGCCTCGTCGACGAACTCCGGGTTGTACCCGACGGCGTCGAAGTTGTAGACGTGTGGCGGGAACCGCAGTTCGGTCTGTTCCTCGTCCTCCCAGAGCTGTTCCAGGATCGTGTCGGCCTGCGCACCGAGCTGGCTGAGCCGGTCACTGGGGTTGGTGAACAGGTCGGAGATGACGTCCGGGTTCCACCCGTCCAGGGCGTCGGTCGGGACCGAGAGGGTGGCGTCGTTGTCGATCGTCATGGCGCCCGACCCGGCCGTGTCCACGGACATCGCGTCGAAGCTCCCGGCCTCCCCGCCGAGGATACGCTGTTGGGTCGTCGGGATCGTCGCGTTCGTGATGTCGACCTCGATCCCCGTGACGTCGTTGAACAGCGACGCCTGCCGGTCGCGGACCGCCCACGCCGGCCCGATCCACGAGAGCGGCCGGGCGCCGTCCTCGAGCGTGTCGTCGCTGCCACCGCCGCCACCGCCGCCACCGCCGCCATCGCCCCCGTTTCCGCCCCCATCTCCGTCGTCACCGCCGGCGCAGCCGGCCATCGCGGCTGCGGCACCGGTTACACCCGCATATTTTACAAATCGCCGACGTGACAATTGGTCGTCTGTCATCGTGACGGCCGTCTGTTTGTCGTTTGCGTATATATATTTAGTGGACAGTAGCAGATATTTCGTATTTTTGAGTGACGGGTTCAGCCGGCACGGTCGGGACGACGACACGAGACACAGTAGTTAGAAGTAGTGGGTTGCCGGAGGATCGGACGAGGATGGTCTCCGACATCACGGTCCTGAGCACCGGTGGCACAATTGCGAGCACGAAAGACAGCAGCGGCGACGGGGCGTCACCGTCGAAGGAGGGGGCCGAGTTGGTCGAGGCGGTGCCGGCGGTCTCGGCACACGGGGAGGTCTCGACGCGGGAGGTCACACAGGTCCCGAGCTTCGATATGAGTCTCGACGGGGTCGCGGCTATCGGGGACGCGGCCGCCGCGGCCGCCGAGGCGGGCGCCGACGGTATCGTCGTGACACACGGGACCGACACGATGGAGGAGTCGGCGTACGGGCTCGACCTGACACGAGACCTCACACCGCCGGTCGTGTTCACCGGCGCACAGCGCCGACCTGACGAACACAGCGCCGACGGCGCGGCGAACCTCCTGACCGCTGTCAGGGCGGCGAGTCACGAGCAGTTCAGGGGGGCGGGTGGTGTCTACGTCGCGTTCGACGCCGAACTCCACGCCGCCCGTGACGTCACGAAGGGACACACCAGCGCGCTCGGGACCTTCCGCTCCCCCGACGCGGGGCCGGTCGCATCGGTTCCCCGCGAGGGCCTGCGACTCCACCGGTCGCCGGGCAGTCGCAGTGACACCCTGCCCGTCGACCGGACCGACGCCGACGTGGCGATTGTCACGTCGGCTGCTGGCGTCGGACGACGGGCAATGGACGCCGCACTGGAGGCAGGGGTCGACGGGATTGTCGTCGAGGGGACCGGCCTGGGTAACACGACTGCCGCAATCGGGGATGCCATCGCCGATGCCGTGCGTGCGGGCGTCCCGGTGGTCGTGGCATCACGGTGTCAGGGTGGGTCGACAGCCCCGGTGTACGGAACCGGCGGCGGCGGCCAGACGCTGGTCGACCACGGCGCCGTGCAGGCCGGGGCCCTCCCGGCACAGAAGGCCCGGCTCAAACTGGCCTTTCTCTGTGCGGCCGGACACACGAGTCCGGCGGCAGTCGCCGAGCGGTTCTGACACGACCGCGGGGGAGATTTATCATAGCCCTCTCCTGTGTACTCGTATGAACCGTCTGTCAGACCGGGTTGCACTCGTTACCGGGGCGAGTTCGGGGATCGGAAACGCAATCGCGGCGGCCTTTGGCCGCGAGGGTGCCAGTGTCGTCGTCGCCGACGTTCGCCGGGAGCCGAAACTCGACGGGGAGCGCTCCGTCTTCGGGAAACTCGACGACGCCGACGCCGAGAGCCGGTACGTCGAGACCGATGTCACCGACGAGGAGGACGTCCAGGCGGCCGTCGAAACGGCGGTCACCGAGTTCGGCGGGCTCGATATCCTGGTCAACAACGCCGGGATCTACTACCAGTACGAGGCACACGAGACCCCGACCGAGGCGTTCGACGAGATCCAGGCGGTCAATCTCCGGGGGACGTTCCTCTGTAGTAAGGCCGCAGTGCCGGCGTTGCGCGACAGTGTGAATCCGAAGATCATCAATCTGTCGTCGATCCTCGGGCTGGTCGGGGACGGCAAGAGCGCGGCGTACTGCGCGTCGAAAGGGGGTGTCTCGAATCTGACCCGAGGGATGGCACTCGACTACGCCGACGACGAGATCAACGTGAACGCGCTCGCGCCGGGTATCATCAAGACCGCACAGAACGCGGAGTGGCGGGAGAACGACCCCGAGTTACTCGCCGACTGGGAGCGGCGGACGCCGTGGCCGCGGTTCGGCGACCCCGAGGACGTCGCCGACGCCGCGGTGTTCCTCGCCAGCGACCGGAGCGACTTCGTCACTGGACACGTGCTCAGCGTCGACGGGGGGTGGACTGCGCAGTGAGTCGGCCGTCCGTGCAGACCGTTCTCCCCGGGGGTTTTCGCCGGCGAGCGCAATGATTAGGTGGACCACAACATCTAAGCATTCCCGTCGGCCGATATAGGTCAATGAGTTCCACGGCGGCGATCGAAGTAGACGACCTCTCGAAGTCGTACGCGGACGAGACCGTCCTGCAGGAGGTCTCGTTTGCGGTCGAGTCGGGCGAGTTCTGTGTCGTGATGGGCCCGAGCGGGAGTGGAAAGAGCACCCTGCTCGGGTGTATCGCCGGGCTCGTCGAACACGACTCCGGGACGGTCAGACTCAGCGGGGAGTCGGCCGAGACGGTTCCGGTGCGCAGTCGGGACCTCGGCTACGTCTTCCAGGAGTTCGAGGATACGCTGTTCCCACACATGACCGTCGCGGAGAACGTTGCCTTCGGGCTCGAACAGCAGGACGCCGACCACGACCGGGCGGAGGTCGACAGCCGGATCGACGAGATGCTCGACCTGCTCGCCATCCCGGACACACGCGACAGCCTGCCAACGGAGCTGAGCGGCGGGCAACAACAGCGCGTGGAACTCGCCCGCCAGCTGGTGAGACAGACCGATATCCTGTTGCTCGACGACCCGCTCGCCGACCTCGACTACAAGCTGCAAAAGCGGATGGAACTCGAGATGCGGGACATTCACGCGGAGATGAACAGTAGCTTCCTGTACGTCACACACAACCAGGACCAGGCGCTCAAGCTGGCCGACAAGCTCGTCGTACTCAACCGCGGGCGGGTCGAACAGATCGGCACGCCGGAGGCGGTCTACTACAGGCCGGCGTCGGCCTTTGTCGGCCGGTTCGTCGGTGACTCGAACCCGTTTGTCGGGGCGGTAACGGCCGACGACGAGGCCGAAGGGGAGGTCAGCGTCGAGACGGGTATCGGTCGGATGGCAGCGACCGTCCAGGGTGGGCACCCGGCCGACGACCGGCGTGCGCTGGCGATGGTCCGACCGGAGAGTGTCGCCTTCGACAGCGCCGCGGAGGGTCGCGACAACGTCTTTACCGCCCGGCTCATCGACTGGACGTATATGGGTGAGGAGACCGAGTACGCGTTCGAGGTCGACGGCCTCGACTACGTGTTGCAGGCGGTCAGTCGCGGAAGACCGACGGTGACAGAGGCGGACCTCGGGACGACGGTGCCGGTCGGGTGGGACCGGGCCGACACCCTCTGTTTCGAGACGGTCAGCTCGGCTCCGACAGTTACTGTCGACGACCTCATGAGGGTGTGACCGATGTCCGATACAGAGCCACGGGCCGAGAAGTCGGTTGGGGCCACAGCGGAGCAAACAGAGGCGGACACGTCGAGCGAGGAGACAGCAACCCGGGAGACGGTGCTCGACGTCTCCGGGCTGACGAAGATATACCCCGACGGGACACTCGCCGTCGACGACATCGACTTTAGCGTGAAAGCGGGGAACTTCTGTGTGATCATCGGCCCGAGCGGCTGTGGGAAGTCGACGACACTACACTCACTGGTCGGCAAGGTCGAGGCGACAGAGGGGACGATCACCCTCGACGGCACGGAGATCACCGAAACCGAAACCTACGACCGGGACATCGGGCTCGTCTTCCAGGACTTCCAGCTGTTCCCACACCTCACCGTCGAGGAGAACGTCCGCTACGGGCTCGAGCGACTCGACCTCCCGGCGGACGAGGCCGACCAGCGTGTGAGCACCATCATGGAGACGATGCAGCTGTCCGGGGCCACCGGCCGTGACCCCGGCGAGCTGTCCGCCGGCCAGAAACAGCGTGTCGCCCTGGCGAGGAGTCTCGTACTGGAGCCGAAGCTGCTGTTGCTCGACGAGCCACTCGGGGACATGGACTACAAGCTGCAAAAACGGATGGAGCGGGAACTCCTGGAGGTCCACCGGGAGTTCGACACGACCTTCGTCTACGTCACCCACGACCAGACGCAGGCGATGCGGCTTGCCGACCAGATTGTCGTCATGAACGACGGAAACGTCGAACAGTCCGACCCGGTCGACGCGGTGTACAACACCCCGGAGACGGCCTTTGTCGCCACCTTCGTCGGCGACTCGAACATTCTTCGCGGGACCGTCGGGGGCACGAGCGAGGACGGGTCGGTGGCCCGGGTCGAGACCGACCTGGGCCAGTTCGAGACGCGGACGGACAACCTCGACGCCGAGCCGAGTGAGGTCGTCGGGACCGACCTGGCGTTCTCGATACGGCCACAGCATCTCACACTCGGGGAGGGCGTTCGGAACACCGTCCAGTGTCGTGTCGAGGACGTCATCACCCGCCCGGGGAAGGGGGCGCAGGTGGTCCTCTCGCCGCTGTCGGCCCCGACGGCGGAGCTCCAGCTGCGAAGCTGGGAAGCCGTCTCGGCGCGCGAGGGCGACGAGATAACGGTGGGGTGGACACCGGCCGACGCGGTCATGCTCGACCGGACGAGCGTGGTCGAGGGTATCGACCTCGAGACGGATATCCTGGGCGAGTAGCCGCGGGGTTCCCGGCACGATATGTGAGATTCAGCAAAGTTTAGGAGGGCGTAGTCGAACACGGCTAACGCATGACATCGACAGTCTGTCTCTCATACGACTTTGACGCCGTCTCGACCTGGCTCTGGTCGTACGACTCGTGGGATATGCCGACCCGTCACTCCCGCGGTGTGTACGGCGCGAACACAGGTGCACCGCGGCTGCTCGACCTGCACGACAAGTACGATATCCCGGCGACCTGGTTCGTCCCCGGCCACACGATCGACAGTTTTCCCGAGATCTGTGGCGAGGTGCACGACCGCGGCTACGACATCCAGCACCACGGCTGGAGTCACACCGGCCCGGCCACCTACGAGTCAAAGGAGGACGAGAAAGCCGACGTCAACCGGGCGGTGGAGTCGATCGTCGACCTGACCGGGGAGCGGCCGGACGGGTACCGGTCACCTGCCTGGGACTACTCGGAGAACACCCTCGAGATCCTCGACGAGATCGGTATCGAGTGGGACTCGAGCAAGATGGCGTCCGATTTCAGCCCACACTGGGTGTACGGCGACTGGAGTGCCCCGGAGGACGGCGCCTACGACCGCGGGGAGCCGACCGACATCGTCGAGCTTCCGGTCTCCTGGCAGCGTGACGACTGGCCGGCACTGACCTTCACCTGGTCGCGCCCACACCGGATGGGGTACGTGAGCGAGGACTCGCTGTTCCAGCGCTACTACGACCAGTTCGACTGGATGCACGAACACGTCGACGACGGTGTGTTCATCCTCACGATGCACCCACAGGTTATAGGCCAGGGCCACCGGCTGAGCCGTCTCGAGGAACTCGTCCAGTACATGCTACAGAAGGATGACGTCGAGTTCAAGGAGATGCACGACGTCGCCACCGCGTTCCGCGAGAACAACTGAGGCTAAACGCGGTCGAGCAACTCCGCCTTTTTTGCCGCGAACTCCTCGTCGGAGAGGGCGCCCCGCTCGTGGAGGTCCGCGAGTCGCTCGAGCGTCTCAAGCGGCGTCGTGGCGTCCGACCCCGTCGCCCCGTGGCCTCGGCGGTCGGCGATAAACGCCTGTGCGGCCTCGACTTCCTCGGGCGGCGACTGTGACCCGTCGACGTAGTAGCCGGTGCCGTCACTCTCGACCTGTAACCGGCTGTTCCCACCCGGGGCGCGCTCGACACCGGCGGCCGAGATATCCGCCAGCGGCAGGCTGATACGGTCCGCCCCGTCGGGCCGTGGCACCACTACCAGAACCCGCTGGTCGGTGACGACTGTCAACAGGTCGGCGCCCGGGCTCGCGACCTTCCGCTTCCGTCGGGTCTCCGACTCCGGTGCGGTCAGGTCGTCGATGTCACACACGCTGCCGCGGATGATGTACTCGGGCTGTTCACCCTCGGCGAGGGACCGGTGGAGTGCGTCACCGCCGACAGCCTCCCGCAGTGCGTCCGCCGTGACCGAACGCCCGGCTGCTGTCTCGGCCAACCGGCTGGGACGGGTATCCGACATGTACGGGTGATGGGTCCGGGGGAACTTGAAGTTGTACGTGACCCTGCAACGGAGCCTCGGTCCGGCGGGGTCGTGAACGGCCGAGGGCGGCCCCGCTACGTCTCGGCTTTCGCGTCCGCGAGCGCGTCGATGACCGCTTCCATATTGTCGGTCAGCGGGTAGACAACGGGTTCGGTACAGCCGGCCGCACAGTAGTCACGGATCCGTTCGATGACGTCCTCCCTCGTTCCCGCGGCGACGATATTTCGGACCACCTCGTCGGACACCAGCTCCGACGCCCGCTCGATATCCGACGACGACGCGGGCCATCCACCGAGCTCCTCCTTTATCCGTTCGCCCTTTTGCGGGTCGATCCCGCAGGCCTTCGTGATGTGTGGCTGCTGGCCGATGTACTGGGTCGCCAGCCCCCGGGCAGCGTCGACCGCCACGTCGGGGTCCTCGTCCATCGCCACGGCGATGAGCTGTGGGCGGTCGACATCGGCCATCGTTCCGCCCTGTTTTTCCACCCCCTCCTTGAGCTTCTCCAGCCCTTTCAGGTTGTGTTCCGGCGGGATCAGGTAGTTCATGAATATCCCGCCCGCCACCCCCTTCCCGACCAGTTCGCCGGTCAGCTTGTGCATCGTCTCGCCGGTTGCGCCGACGTAGAGCGGGACGTCCCGTGGCTCCGCGTCGCCCCGGACGAGGTCGAGTTCGATCCCCTCGACGTCGAGTGTCGACCCGTCGTAGGTGACGGTTTCGAGATCCAGCAGCTCTCTGGTGACCGTGCAGTACTCCCACATCCGGCGGAGCGGGTTCTCGCGGTCGATACCCACCTTCGACGCCAGCGGGTCCCACCACGCGCCGATCCCGAGTTTCATCCGGCCGCCGGAGAGCTCGTCCAGCGTCGAGAAGGTCTGGGCCATCAGCGCCACGTTTCGCGTGTAACAGTTCGTCACGCCCGGTGCGAGGTCGATCTCGTCTGTGACCTGCGAGTACGCCCCCAGCACGGTCATCGCGTCCCTGACGAGTCGGGACTCACCCTGCCAGAGGGAGTCTAACCCCTGCTGTTCGGCGTACTGGGCGTAGTGAAGCTCGTCCTCGATCTTGGGTTGCTCCCAGTTCCAGATGCCCGCCCGGGAGAACTCACGACCAAACTGCGCTTTCACAGGTGATCACGGCACCAATACTTCTACCATGAGTAAAAACCTTCGTACAGTTCTGACGTTTGCCGTCGAATCGTGTGGCCCCGCGCACAATCACACAGGACGACCGCCACGTGGAGGGGGGAGGCCCGTCGGCTAGCTCTCACAGGCGGCAGGGCTCAGACCAGTGTGAGGGTGTCGACGAACACGAGGGCCGCGAAGCCGGTCACACCGACACCTGTCACGACGCGGCCCACCGCGTAGCCCCTCTGATTGTGCCCGAGCAGCCGGAGGGCCGTCCCGGCGCCGGCACCGACAGCGGCCATCGTCAGGGTGATACTGGCGGCGTAGGCGAGCACCGCGAGGGCGACGACCCCGGGGCCGTAGGCCGGGAGCAGCGTCCCTGCGAAGGCCATCATCGAGAGGGGTGGCGAGAGGGTGAACAGCGCGCCAGCCAGTCCGGTCCGCAGGTACGCCCGCGTGGTGTGGTCGTGGCTGTGACCGTCCACGAGCGGGAGGTGGAGATGTGGGTCGGCAGCCCCAACACCGCCGGGGTGACCGTCGTGGCTGTGGTCGTGGCCGTCCGGATGCGTCTGTCCCTGTTTGTGCTGGTGGGGACGGGCGCCGTCTCCGCCGTGGCCGTCACGGGTGTGTGCACGGGCGGCGGCGCGGTAGCCCTGGACGGTGAGCAACAGGCCAAATGTCGCCAGCAGGACGGTGACCGCCAAGGTGCCAAGCGTGGTCAGTGTCTCGGGAAAGGAGGTCTGCTCGAGCACGAGGTAGGCGAGTGCGAGCCAGGCGACGACCAGCGCCACGTGGCCGACGCTGAAACACACGCCGACCAGTGCCGACAGCCGGGCGTCGTCGTACCGGCCGGACAGCGAGGAGATGCCGGCGACGTGGTCCGGTTCGATGGCGTGTGTCGCCCCGAGGACGCCGGCCGTCACCAGCGCACCCACGAGCGTCGCGGTCATCGAACCCCACGGTCTGTCAGGCAACGGTCACCGGTGTCTGTCACAGGCATCGTGTGTAACTGTGCCGCCGACAGCAAGTCGAATCGCTTGTTGGCAAATTTTGTTTGCTTCGGCGAGAACTATACCGGTCTCGCCGTTTTTATAGACGTAGATGGACGAAGACGGAGCAAGAGGGAGACAAAATGGACAGAATCAAAGTAATCGGCATCGGGCGGGTGGTCAGCCGTGACTGACCTCGTACCCGGCGAGGTCGTGACCGGCGAGGGGCCGGTCCGGATCAACGAGGGCCGGGACACTGCCGAGGTGAGTGTCGCCAACACGGGGGACCGTCCGGTCCAGGTCGGCTCACACACCCACTTCGCGGAGGTCAACGCCGCGTTGCGTTTCGACCGCGAGGCGGCTGTGGGGATGCGGCTCAACATCCCCGCCGGAACGGCGGTCCGGTTCGAACCCGGTGGAACGACGACCGTGGAGCTGGTCGCACTCGGCGGGAAACGCCGGGTGAACGGGCTGAACGGGCTGACAAACGGGTCCGTCGAGAACCGCGACCGGGTGCTCCGGCGGGCCCGTGAGCGGGGGTTCAACGGCGCCGACGAGGGTGACGCCGAGTGACACGGGACGTTCCGCGTGAGGACTACGCCGCCCTGTACGGCCCTACAGCCGGCGACCGGCTCCGGCTCGGCGACACCGACCTGTTCGCCGAGGTGGAGACCGACTACCGGACACCCGGCGACGAGGCGGTGTTCGGCGGCGGCAAGACGCTACGGGACGGCCTGGGCAGCGCTCCCGGCGCGACCAACGCCGGTGGCGCGCTCGACTACGTCGTGACCAACGCCACGGTAATCGACCCCGTCCTGGGCGTGGTGGCGGGCGACATCGGTATCAGCGGCGGGCAGGTGGCCGGCGTGGGGAAGGCCGGCAACCCCGACACGATGGACGGTGTCGACATGGTCGTCGGCCCGGGGACGGATGTCTACCCGGCGGAGGGGATGATCGTCACGCCCGGCGGCTTCGACATCCACGTCCACTTCAACTCGACGGGGCTCGTGGAACACGCGCTCGGTTCGGGGGTCACGACGATGTTCGGGGGCGGCTTCGGCGGCGGGGCGACGACCTGTACGCCCGGCCCTCGCAACATCGAACTGTTCCTGAGGGCCGCCGAGGAGTGGCCGGTCAACGTCGGCTACTACGGGAAGGGGAACGCGAGCGAGCCCGAACCGCTCCGCGAGCAGGCCAGGGCAGGGGCCTGCGGGCTCAAACTCCACGAGGACTGGGGGTCGACACCCGAGGTCATCGACACCGCACTCGGGGTGGCCGAGGAGATGGACCTCCAGATTGCGATGCACACCGACACGCTCAACGAGGCGGGTTTTCTGGAGAACACCGCCGCGGCGATCGACGCCCGGACGATCCACCTGTTCCACATCGAGGGTGCAGGGGGTGGTCACGCCCCGGACATCATGGAGATGGTCGGCAACCCGGCCGTCCTGCCGTCCTCGACGAACCCCTCGATGCCGTACACCGAGAACACCTTCGACGAACACCTGGACATGGTGATGGTCTGTCACCACCTCGACCCCGACATCCCCGAGGACGTCGCGTTCGCGGAGTCACGGGTCCGGGCCGAGACCATCGCCGCCGAGGACGTCCTGCACGACACCGGCGCGGTCTCGATGATGACCTCCGACTCACAGGCGATGGGCCGGATGGCGGAGGTGGTCCCCCGCACCTGGCAGACTGCCGATAAGATGAAACGCCAGCGTGGCCCGTTGCCGGCCGACGAGGGGACCGACGCCGACAACGCCCGGGTCAAACGGTACGTCGCAAAGTACACGATCAATCCGGCGATCACCGCTGGTATCGACGACTACGTCGGCTCGCTCGAACCCGGGAAGATGGCCGACCTGGTTCTGTGGGAGCCGGAGTTCTTCGGCATCAAGCCGTCGGTGACGTTCAAAGGCGGCTTCCCGGTGTACAGCGAGATGGGTGAATCGAACGGCTCGCTGATGACCTGTGAACCGACCATGCAGCGCCCCCGGGCGGGGGCGGTCGGGACCGCGAAAAACGCCCTGTCGGTGCGTTTCGTGAGTCCGGCGGCCGCCGAGGCCGGGGTCGGCGAGGCGTACGACCTGGACACGCCGGTCGTGGCGGTCGAGGGGACCCGGGCACCCGGCAAGGACGCGATGGTCCACAACGACCACTGTCCCGACGACATCGAGATCGACCCCGAGACGTTCGCTGTCCGGGTCGACGGCGAACACGTCACCTGTGAGCCGGCGGACGAAGTCGCCCTCGCACAGCGGTATCTCCTATGAATCTGACACCGAAAGAGCGCGAACGACTGACGGTATTCATGGCGGCGGAGCTGGCACGCCGTCGCAAGGACCGGGGCGTCGAACTGAATCACCCGGAGGCGGTCGCGTACATCTCCGACTGGGTGGTCGAGGGGGCCCGTGATGGCAAGTCCGTCGCCCAACTCCAGTCCGAGGCGGCACAGCTGCTCTCGCCCGACGACGTGATGGAGGGTGTGCCGGAGATGGTGGATATGGTCCAGGTCGAGCCGGTCTTTTCGGACGGGACGAAGCTGGTGACGGTTCACGACCCGATCCGGGCGACGCCGGACGCGGCTGTCGACGGGTCGGGGGCTGGTGAGGAGCCGGGGGCTCCGGCCGACGAGGGGGAGACGGAGGGCAGCCCATGAGCACCCACCGTGACGTCGCCACCCTCGGCGTCGGCGGGCCGGTCGGTTCGGGCAAGACAGCGCTCATCGGCGAACTCGTGCCCGCCCTACGGGAGGAGGGTGTCGACGTGGGTGTGATCGCCAACGACATCCTCACCCAGGAGGACGCCGACCGACTCCGCGACCGGTTCGCGGGGGTGGTTCCAGAGGACCTCGTCGCCGGCGTCGAAACCGGCGCGTGCCCGCACACCGGGATCCGGGAGGACCCCTCGATGAACCTCGCACAGGTCGACGAGTTCGTCGCGTCCCGGCCGGAGCTGGACCTCGTGGTCGTCGAGAGCGGGGGTGACAACCTCGCGGCCACGTTCAACCCCGAACTGGCCGACTACTCCCTGTTCGTCATCTCGGTGGCGGAGGGTGACGACATCCCGCGCAAGCGCGGCCCAGGGGTCGTCGACTGTGACCTGCTGGTCGTCAACAAGACCGACCTCGCGGAGTACGTCGACGCCGACTTAGACGTCATCGCGCGCGATGCGGAGTCGGTGCGGGAGGGGCCGGTGGCGTTCACCAACTGCAAGAGCGGGGAGGGCGTCGACAACGTGCTCTCACACGTGCACAGGGACGTCCTGTTCGTGTAGATGGCCGCCGACGCCCCCCACCCCGCGTTCAGCGAGTACGCCGGCGAGTCGGTCCCACAGGCCGCCCCCGGAACGGCGGGCAAGGACGGCCGCTTGGCGCTCGTCTTTGCCCGGAGTGACGGCGAGACTCGGCTCGTCCGGGACTTCGCGCGAGCACCGTTTCACGTCTCGGGCTCGCTCTGCCACACCGACCGGACGGCGACGGTGTACGTCCAGTCCCCCAGTGGCGGGGTCGCCCAGGGGGACCGCCGGGAGGTGTCGGTGACCGTCGGCCCGGAGGCTCACGCACACGTCACCACCGGGAGCGCGACGAAGGTGTTCTCGATGGCGCACAACTACGCGGAGAGTGACGTCTCGCTGTCGGTAGCCCCCGGCGGTCATCTGGACTACGTCCCGGAGCCGCTCATCCTGCACCCCGACGCCAGGTTCTACCAGTCGACGACGGTCGATGTCGCGCCCGGAGGGAGCGCGGTCGTCGGCGAACTCGTTGTCCCCGGCCGACTGGCTCGCGGCGAGGCCTTCGAGTTCGAGCGGTACTACACTCGGACACGACTCCGCAGTGAGGGCCGGCTACTGGTGGCCGACGACACACATATCAGGCCCGGCGAGGCGGACCCCCAGGTGCCCGGCGTCCTCGGGAGCGACCGGGTCTTCGGTCACCTCTACGTGGTTGCGCCCACAGCGGAGGAGGCAGGGTTGAGTGACGCGGTCCACCGGGCGGTTGCGGACGGTCCGGCGACGGCCGGGGCCACGCGACTCCCGAACGACGCTGGCCTCCTCGTCCGAGCGACCGGCGAGACGGCGGACCTCGTCCGGAAGCAGCTGCGGGCGGGGTGGACCGTCGCGAGACAGCAACTGGTCGGGGCCGAGGCACCCGACAGACGAAAGTAACAATGGAGATATATGATACCTACGAAGGAAATATCGAAACTGAGGCGGTCGAGGACGGGGACCGGGAGACCGTAACCGTCGGCGGCGACCAGCGGCGCCGCTCGCGGTTCCGGACGACGACAGACGCCGGCCGAGAGGTCGGGGTCGTCGTCGGACGGGAGCTCAGAGCGGGTGACGTTCTCTCGGCCGAGGCCGGGGACGGGCCACGGCTCGAGGTCGTGCTGGAACCGGTCGAGGCTGTGGTGGTCGGGCTGGCTGATGCGGCGGCCGACCTCACCGCGGCGGTGGCGCTTGGACACGCTGTGGGGAACCGTCACTGGGAGATGGCGGTCCGAGGGTCGGAGGTCCTGTTTCCCGCCGGCGAGTCCGACACACGGGTCGACGCGACACTCGGACCACACCTCCCGGCGGGTGCAACGGTGCGCCACGAACGTGTCTCGCCCGCGCTGTTCGACGGCCAGGTCGGGCCCGCCAGCCACTCACACGGTGACGGCCACAGCCACTCCCACGGGGGTGAGCAGCAGTGACCGACGACCGACCGGCGCTGACAGCGTTTCAACTCGCCGATTCCTTCCTCCCCGTTGGCGGCTACTCCTCGTCGTACGCCCTCGAGCAGTTCGTCCAGACCGACCGGGTCGAGAGTGCAACAGACCTGGTGGAGGTGCTCACGGCCTACCTCCGCGGGCAGGTCGGGCCGGCAGAGCTGGTGGCGCTGCGTGCCGCCCACCGAGCAACAGAGGCGGGTGACGTCGACGCGCTCGTCAGGGCCGACAGACGGCTGCACGCGGTCACACTGCCGGCGGAGTTTCGCGAGAGCGCCACCCGCTCGGGCGCCCGGCTCTGTGACCTGCGCCGGCAGACCACTGAGGGCGAACTACTACAGGCGTACGCCAGCCGGGAGCCCCCACAGCAGTATCCGGCCGTCCTCGGTGCGGTGACGGCCGTCGACGGCGTCCCGGAGCGGCAGGCCTGTCTCGTCCACACCTACTCGTTTTGCTCGGACATGCTCGGGGCCGCCCAACGACTGCTCTCGCTCGGACACACCGACGCTCAGGCGGCCCTGGAGGAGCTGAAACCCGTCGTCAGCGAGGCCGTCACCGAGAGCGCCGACCTCCGGCTGGAGTCGATGGCACCCTTTGCCCCGCTGGTCGAGATTCAGGCGGCCGCCCACGAGCGGGCCGACCGCCGGCTGTTCGTCAGCTGACGGGGCCCAGAGACCGGTCCGGTGGCGGCGACGTGCAGGAGTAAAGACTGTTCCGGCGTTTCCCCGTGTCTCACAGAGGCACTGTGACTGTGCGTGTCGTGGTGTCCGTGTCGAGACCGGTGCTGTTCGTGGTGTAACACGCCGCCTCGTCGGTCAGCACACCGGGTCTCTGTCGGAGGGGGAGGTGGCAGTCACCGTTACAGCCCGAGCAGACCCGAGTGCCGGTTTTTGTTCCTGGGCGCCAAACGAGAGGTGTGGACGACGATGAGAGCAACGGGACAGGGCAGTTGGTGAGCACAGAGACGAAGATAGCGGCAGTCTTCGTGGCTCTCGGTGTTGTGCTCTGGTATGGCTCGGCGGCAGTGACCGAGAGCCAGCCTGTTCGGTTTGCCATCCTCCTCGGGGTCGGCGTTATCGCCCCGACCGTGATCAACGAACTGCGGGGGTAGTCCGACACCCGAGGACACCGACTGTCCGGCACTATCCGGCGCGGACGCTGCGTCGGCGCACTATCCTCGGCGCCGGTCGGGCCGGTTGACGGCAGGAGTCCACCCTGCGCACGCGGGTGTCCCCGAGGTCGAGTGCCTGGTGGACCGGTCGCCGGGGCTGTCACCCGGCCGAGTTATCACAGATTGTAATCGGGGAAAACGGATATATATCCCAGCAATCAACAGTTAGTTGTCGCATCACAGCGACACGGGTATCCTACCCCCACCCCCCACTACCCACCACCGATCCTGCCGATTTCGGTTGCCACCCCCCGGCTTTCCGGGGGCGTTTTTGAGTTGGAGAGTCGACCGACCTGAGTGCCGGCGCGGCCGGTTCACACCCGAGAGGCGGCCGTCAGCCACGACGGCACGCGCCCGACGGGTCACTCGTCGGTCAGGTGACCGCGTACCCGCGTGGCCGTCACGGCTCTGTCGCCCACGGGTTGTGGCCGCTGTGGCCCTCGGTTGAATTTGACCCTTTCAGCCGAGAGACCGCCAGGCGGTCGCGGCCGCGTCGACCACCGCGAGGGCGTCCTGGCTGCCATCGGCTTCGCCCTTCTCGAAGTCGTCGTCGGTCTGTCCCAGCTGGTTGGTCACGTGTGCAAAGCAGACGACCGGCAGGTCCCGGGTCTCCGCGAAGGCGTACAGTGCGGCCGCCTCCATTTCGACGGCGAGGATCCCCTCCGCCCTGGCACGCTCGATTGCGGTCTCCGTCTCCCGGAACGGGGCGTCCGTCGTCCACGTCGCCCCGGTGTAGACGGGTCGGGACAGCGGCGCACACGCCTGCTGTACCGGGGTGGTGAGTTCGGGGTCGAGGGAGGCGTAGCGGCTCGCCGGGCGGTAGTGGTGGCTCGTCCCGTCGTCACGGAGCGCACGCTCGATGAGAACGAAGTACGGCGGGTCGTCCTTTGACACGACCTGTCCCGACGAGGTCACACTGACGAGGAACCGACAGCCGGCGGCGAACAGCTGCTCCGCGACGAGCACGGCAAATGACGCCCCCACCGCGCAGCCAACGATACCGAACTCCTCGCCGTTCCGTGTGAACCGGTAGAGGTCAGTGTGGTAGCCGGGCCACGCCTCGTCGCTGTGTGCCGCTCCGGCGGCTGTCAGGTGGCGCACGATATCCCCGTCCGGGTCGAGGACGCAGATATCCGGAACTGAGGTTTTCGGGATATCCTTCTGTCGTCTGGCACTCTCCAGGAGCGCCTCCGGGGTGAACACAGAGGGGTCGTCGAGCGCCTTTGCCTCAAGAAGCGGAGAGGGGGGCTGGTCGGGTGAATCGGTCATATGCCCAGTATTTGCCCACCCCGAAAAGGGGGTTGTGGTCACACGCGAGTAACACACGCGCCGGGTGACCGCGTCGGCCGGATTGTGTTCGCTGCGGGAACCCACCGGTACGGGTGCAGTCCGCTCTGTCCTCACAGTCGGCCGGGGCCCGTCGCTGTCCCAGGAGCCGCCGTCCCGTGGGGTGTCGGCCTCGAAGCCCGGAGCGATGGCCGACCGGTCTGTGCCGTGTGACCTGCCCGTCGGTCCGAGGCACGGACTGCGGACACTGTGTGTCCTGTATGTGGCGCGCTCTGCTGAACGCCGTCGGGCGGAGAGCGGCAGCTACTGAACAGAGCGGGTGATGTTAGCTACCCCACGGCCGGCACCTGCTTTCGTCGGTGACACACTTATTTCTATTTCTGATAATCATTCACAACAATTATGCTCGGCAGCGAGTGTCTCTTTACAACAGTGCTCCGGCACGATACGCGAGGCCAGGCGGTCCAGGTCGGGGCGGTCCTCCTGCTCGGGATTGTCGTTATCGCGTTCTCGGGCTATCAGGCAACAGTCGTGCCACAGCAAAACGAGGGGCTCGAACTCAGACACGCCGAGCAGGTAGGGGGGGAGATGGCCGAACTTCGAAACGCGGTCGTGAACTCGGTCGGGGGCGATGCGGTGTCGTCGGTCGCGGTAAAGCTCGGGACCACGTACCCGAGCCGAGCGGTCGGTGCAAACCCGACCCCGCCGGCAGGCACACTCCGGACAGTCGGCGTCGACAACCCTGCGGTCGGGCTCACCCTGGACAACGTGTCCGCGGAGGGCGAGACGGCCGACTACTGGAACGGGACCCGGCGGACCTACTCCAGCGGGGTCATCGTCTACGAGCACAGTCACAATTACCACCACGACGCGCCGACGGTCGTCTACGACAACACCGTCCTCTACGACCAGTTTTCGGGGGCGAACCGAACAGAGACCGGGCAGACGATGGTCAATGGCGATGAGCTCTCGTTGATCGCGGTGAACGGCTCGCTCAACGAACGCGGCGTGAGCCGGGCGTCGGTCGACATCACCACAGTCAGTTCCTCGGCGGAGACGGTTGCCGTGCCGGTGGGGGACTCCGACGACCGGTTGAACGTGACGCTCACTACGAAACTCCCGCGCACGGAGTGGCGGACGTTGCTCGACGCGGAGTTCGACACCGACCCCGGTCCGGACGATGGAGACGAGACCTACCTCCGGAACATCACGCAACGACCCGGACCGGCGGGCTTCTACAACGTGAGCTTCGTGTTCGAGCGCGGCGCCACCTACCGACTCCAACTCTCGAAGGTCGGCATACAGAGTAACATTGACCCGGAGGGGGCCGCCTACCTCGCCGTCGAATCCGGCGAGGGGGCGACGGTTCAGCGGGGTCTGAGCGAGGACCTCCAGGTTGCGGTCCGGGACCGCTTCAACAATCCGGTCGAGGGGGTGACTGTCAACGGCTCAGTCGCGGCCGGTTCGGGTGGAAACCTGACCACAAACCGGACACAGACCGGCGAGGACGGTCTCGCGACGTTCACCTACAGCACCAACGCCTCAACCGCGACCGGGACCCAGCAGGTCAATTTCAGCCTCCAGCAAACTGTCCCGGCTCACGACGAGGCCACCCCGACCAACGCGACACTCAACGTCACTGTCGAGACGACGGCTGGCGGCGGCAGCGGGGGCGGCGGCGGCGGTGGGGCCAGTGCCGGCGGCAGTCCCGACAACGATTCGACGTGTGTGCGGAACGTGTCGGCAACCGGCGGCAGCGGCGGGTCGAGTGCGCTCTCCTTCGACCTGAAGAATCAGAACGCCTGCGGTGGCATTACCATGACGGATTTCAGTAT
>JAQCNN010000009.1 GCA_028275005.1 Salinirussus sp. | reverse complement strand
TCGACCCCACGGGTTGGCTGGTTGGCGACCAGCACCGAGGGGTCCCGGCTGAGCTCGCGCGCCAGGACGAGCTTCTGGAGGTTCCCGCCGGAGAGTTCGCCGGCCGGCGTCTCGCGGACGTCACGGACCCCCCGGATGTCGAACTCGTCGACCAGCCGGCGGGCCCGGGTGGCGGCGCTCGCGTAGTCAAGCCGTCCGAACCCGCCGCTCGTGCGGTACCGCTTTAGCATGAGGTTGTGCATCACGCTCAGGTCGGGGGCCACCCCCTGTTCGTACCGGTCCGCCGGGACGTAGGAGACCCCGGCGTCCAGAAACGCCCGCGTCGAGCGGCCGGTCAGGTCCTCGCCCCCGACCTCGACCTGGCCGGCAGCAGGGGAGTGCAGCCCGACCAGCGTCTCCGCCAGGGCGGCCTGCCCGTTCCCGCTGACACCCGCGACACCGACCACCTCACCCGCCCGGACGGCAAGGTCGACCCCGGCGAGCCCGTCGACGCCGCGTTCGTCGACAGTCTCCAGCCCACTCGCACGCAGGGCCAACTCGCCAACCTCGGCGGCAGGCTGGTCGACGTCGAAGAGGACGTCCCGGCCGACCATCATCCGCGCGAGGTCGTCCTCGGTGACGTCGGCGGTCTCGACGGTGTCGACGCGGCTGCCGTCCCGGAGGACAGTCACCCGGTCGGTGAGCCGGGTCACCTCCCCCAGCTTGTGGGTGATGAAGATCACCGCAACCCCGGCGGCGGCCAGCCGGCGGAGCGTCCCGAAGAGACGGTCGGCCTCGTCGGGTGCCAGCACGGCCGTTGGCTCGTCCAACACGAGGAGGTCGATGTCGCGGTACAGCGCCTTCAGGATCTCGACGCGCTGGCGCTGTCCGACCTCCAAGTCGGCAACCGTGTCGGTGGGGTCGACCGCCAGCCCGTACTCCTCGGCGAGGTCGTCGATGCGGTCGGCCGGCCGGTCGAGGTCGAGGCTGAAGGCGTCGATACCACCCCGGAGGGCGCGACCGGGGAGCGCCGCGAGCCGGGCCCCCGCCCTCGCCAGCGAGGCGCCTGCGGGCAGCTGGGCAGTGATGTCGCGCAGTCGGTCGGCGGGGTCCGCGAGCCGGCGGCCGACCGCGGTCGCGAGGCGCCCGCCACCCGGCAGCCGGTCCGCAGCCGCCCGGAACAGCTGTCCGTCCGGGGACCGGGAGGCGAGCGTTCGGTCGCCGATAACGACGTTTTCGGCGACCGTCAGCCGGGGGATCAGCATGAAGTGTTGGTGAACCATCCCGATCCCCCTGGCGATGGCGTCGGAGGGGGAGTCGGGGTTGTAGGGGCGGCCGGCGAGTGTCATCGCCCCGCCGTCGGCGTCGTAGAGACCGTAGAGGATATTCATCAGCGTGGACTTCCCGGCGCCGTTCTCGCCGAGCAGCCCGTGGATCTCGCCGCGCCGGACCCGGAGGTCGACGTCGTCGTTGGCGACGACGCCCGGGAACGTCTTCCTGACCCTCGACAGCTCCAGATACGCCTCCTCGGACTCAGGCAACGTGAGGTGTACAGAGAGCAGGTGGCTACTAGTTTCTTTTGACTCTCCTCCGGCCCCGTTCCCCGACTCCACGCTCTCACGCCTCATTCCTGAAAGTTTGTTGGCATCTCCGTGTCATACGAAAACAGACAAGCGGCGCTGGTCGGTTTCGCCGCCGGTTCGTGTGTCTCTCGGGCCACGGGACCGTCAAAGCTACAAAGGCCCGGTTCGACTCGTTGGGTATCCCATCATGACGGATACGGGTCCGGAACGCAGGGTATCGCGGCGTACCACACTGAAACTACTCGGTGGGCTGGGAGCGGCCGGCACCGTCGGACTCGCGGGCTGTACCGGCGGGGGCGGCGACGACGGCGGCGGTGACGATAGCGGCGGTGGCGGCAACAGTAGCGGTGGCGGCTCGGGCGCCGACGGCATCAGCGCCGCCTGGATCTACATCTCGGAGCCGGGCGACCTGGGCTGGTCGTGGGCCCACGACCAGGGCCGGAAGGCCGTCGACGAACAGTTCGACTGGCTGGACACGGACTTCTCCTCGGGGGTCGCGCCCGCGGACGCCGAGCGGGTCACCCGGGAGTACACCAACAACGGGTACGACGTCGTCTTCGGCACCAGCTTCGAGTATATGGACCCGATGTACAACGTCGCCGAGGAGAACCCCGACACCGTCTACGAGCACTGCTCGGGCTACCGGACCCGGGAGAACATGGGGCGGTACTTCGGCCGGATGTACCAGGCCCGGTATCTGACGGGTGTGGCCGCCGGGATGGCCACAGAGGCGGACACCCTCGGCTACGTCGCCGCTTTCCCCATCCCGGAGGTGGTCCGGGGGATCAACGCCTTTACGCTCGGGGCCGCGAGCGTCAACGACGCCGTCACGACGAAGGTCCGCTGGACGAACGACTGGTACGACCCCACCGTCGAGCAGGAGGCCGCCGAGTCGCTCATCGAGCAGGGGGTCGACGTGATGGCCCAGCACCAGGACTCCCCGGCTGCGGTGCGGGCCGCCGCCGACGCGGACATCTGGGCGACCGGCTACGACGCCCCGATGGCGGAGTTTGCCGGTGACAACTACCTCACCTCGCCCGTCTGGGACTGGGAGGTGTTCTACGCACCCACCCTGGAGGCCGTCCGTAGCGGCGAGTGGAGCTCCGACTTCTACTACGACGGCCTCGACAGCGGTGTCGTCGCCATCGACGACTGGGGCGAGCAGGTCCCCGACGACATCGTCTCCGAGGTCGAGAGCCGGCGGTCGGCGCTCCGGAGCGGTGACCTCGACGTCTGGGCGGGCTCGCAGTTCAGCGACGAGTCGGCGCAGTTCCGCTTCCAGGAGATGGGGAGTTACGTCGACGCTGTCGAGGGCTCCGTGCCAAACTGAGACGCCGCGTGCCGGGGCGGTAGACCCCCCACCGGCGCTTCGCCAGCCCTTTCAGCGCCGGCACAGACACCCAGATATGCACCGGCTCCGTGAGTCCGTCTTTCAGGCGCCGACCGTCGACAAGGACGGCTACACCTACCTTGTCCACCCGCTCTCGAACTGCGTGCCGGCGCTGGACCCGGCGCTGCTACGCGAGACAGTCGTCCGGATCACCCGGCTCGCCCGGCTGGACGACATCGACAAGATCGTCACCCCCGAGGCGATGGGGATCCACATCTCCACCGCCGTCTCGCTGCTGACCGACCTCCCGCTGGTCGTCGTGCGCAAACGGGAGTACGGCCTCGACGGGGAGGTTGCCCTCTCGAAGTCGACGGGCTACTCGGAGGGTGAGATGTACATCAACGATATCGAGCCGGGCGACCGGGTGCTGGTACTCGACGACCTGATCTCCACGGGCGGGACGATGCGCGCCATCGTCGAGGCGCTCGACGGAATCGGCGCCGACATCGCGGACATCGTCGTCGCCATCCGCAAGGTCGGCGGCGAGGACGCACTGGCGGGCATCGACCACCCCGTGAAGACACTGATCGACATCCGCGTCGACGGCGACGGCGTGGCGGTCGTCGACGAGATGACCACGACCAGCGCCGACTGACCCGGGCCTCTGGTCGGCTGTCTCGAACAGCCACCCACTCACGCCACACGGGGCGAGGGTTCAAACCAGAGGGCGGGACCATCGAGCCTGTGTCGTTCGTACTCGGGCGCCGGCGTGAGGACGGGGACGGACCGTCGGGTGTGCTGGGTCACTTCCTGGCCCGCGACGGGAGCCGTGGGGCGCAGGTCCGGGTCGACCTCGACGGCCCACACGCCGCCCTGGTCGTTGGCAAGCGTGGCGCCGGAAAGTCCTACACGGCCGGCGTACTGGCGGAGGCGCTGGCCGACGCAGCCGGTGTCACACCCGTCGTCGTCGACCCGATGGGGGTGTTCGCCGGACTGGCCGACTGCGGCACACGGGTCGTTACAGCGCCCGCCGTCGCCGCCGAAACGCTCTCCCCGGCGGCGTGGTGTGACCTGCTCTCGCTGTCCCCGGAGGGGGCGGTCGGCGGGCTGGTCTGGGAGGCCGCGACGGCCGCGGACACGCTCGCCGGGATGCGCGAGGCCGTCGACACGGCAGAGGCGCCGGCGAGTGACCGGCGGGCCGCCGCGAACCACCTCCGACTCGCGGCGTCGTGGGGTGTCTTCGACCCCGAGGGGCTGGCTGTCGACGGCCTGGCCGGGCCGGCGGGGACGGTACTCGACACCTCCGGGCTGGCGGCCGCGCCGATGAACGCGGTGGTTCGGGCGGCCGCGGACGCGCTCTACCGGGCCCGTGTCGAGGGGACACTCGACCGGTTGCCCTGGCTGTTGGTGGACGAGGCCCACGCCCTCTTCTCTGGGGTCGCGGGCCCCGGTCTCGAGCGCCTGCTCACCCGCGGACGGGCACCCGGCGTCAGCCTCGTCGCCGCCACGCAGCGCCCGAGCGCGCTCCCGGGGGTCGCGGTCTCGCAGGCGGACCTGCTCGTCGCCCACCACCTGACCGCAGGGGCGGATATCGACGCGCTCCGGCGGACCCGCCCGACGTATCTCACGGACCTGGGCGAGCGGCTCCCGGAGGGGACTGGTGAGGCGCTCGTCGTCGACGAGGCGACCGAGACCGCACACACAGTCACTGTCAGGCGACGCCGGACACCACACGGCGGTGACAGCCCCAGCGCGAGTGCCCTGGTGGAGGAGGTGGACTAACGGGCTACCGACCGTCGGCCTCGCCGGCGCTGTCCCTCCGCCGCCACGCCGCACGACGGCGGTGGGTGGCCGCGACCCTCGCCGGGTCGAACGCGCCGTCCTCGCCGACGACCGTCACGACGCCGGCCGGCGTCACGTCGAAGGTCGGGTTCCGGACGTCGAGTTCCGGCCGCCCGTCACCGCCCTCGCGGACCTCGCCGCGGGCCGCCCCATCCGGGCTGTCCTCGGCGTGGCCGGTGACCCCACCCCACAGCCCCTTGCCGGGACCCACTGTCTCGCCCCGGCGAAACAGGAGCACCGCCGCCTCGTTGCGCAGAAAGCAGGTCACGACCGCCGTCGCCATGCCCGCGGTTTGTGGTCGACCCACTCAAACCTTGCCGGCTCCACGGCGGGCTTTTGTCGGCCGCCCGTCACGCTGTGTATGGAACTGGCGATCATCAGCGACACCCATATCCCCTCCCGTGCGTCGGCAATCCCCGAGGAGTTCCGGGACCGGCTCCGGCGGGCCGACCGCGTCGTCCACGCCGGCGACGTCGACAGCTCCGCGGCGCTCGCGGACGTAGTGAGCCTGGCGACGGAGCTGACGGCGGTGGCCGGCAACACCGACCCCGACCTCGGTCTGCCGCGGACGGCGACCCTCGAGGTCGGGGGTGTCACGCTGGCGGTCACTCACGGCGCCGGCGCCCCGCGAGGGTACGAGGGACGCCTGACGGCGGCCGGACAGGAGGCCGACGCCGATGTGGTCGTCGGCGGTCACACCCACGAGCCACTCGACACCACTCGGGACGGCCTGCGCCTGCTCAACCCCGGCAGCGCAACCGGCGCCTGGCCGGCCGAGATAGCGACCATGCTGATGGCCCGGCCCGACGACGACGGCCTCACGGTCCAGCGCCACGAGTCCCGGTGAGCCTGGCGACGCCTGTCCACAGCCGTCTGCGGCGAGGTAGGCTTATATTCGCCGACCGTCTCCTCCCAGTATGGAAGACGTTCTCTTCGAGTCCGAGAGCAAACAGACCCGTGAGTCGATCGCCGACTACCTCCGACAGGTCGCCGATAACCTGGCCGCCGGCGACGCCCTCACGCTGCAGGCCGGCGACCAGTCAGTCACCCTCGCGCCACCCCCAACGGCCGAGTTCGAGGTGAAAGCCGAGCGCGAACACGCCGGTGACGGCAGCCCGGGCGAACTCAGCGTCGAGTTCGAGGTCGAGTGGGACGAGGACAGCGAGGGGGACGGCAGCGGTGACCTGACAGTCGAGTAATCCGGGACACGTGCCGTCGGTTTCAGGGTAGCGCGTCCCACAGGGCCCCGAGTGTCCGCTCGTCGCGGGCAAACACGGTGAGCGGGCCGTCCACCCGCCGGTGACAGCCGGCCTCCCCGGACAACAGTGCGCCCGCGACCTGCTCGCGCTCGTCCGGGTGGAAGGTGACGTAGCCGTCGACCCGGCCCCGCGCCAGCAGCCCTCAGTAGACGACCGGCGCCCACGTCTCGATGACGCGCTTGCAGACCCCCCGGACCGCCCGGACCTGCTCGCGGTGGCGGTCGGCGAGCCCGTCGTCGACGAGCACCGGCGCGCCGACGACCGAGGCGACGGTGGCGTGGGTTGGCTGGACGCGGTCCCCGTCCTCGACGGTGACCGGTCGGCCGTTGTAGGTGACACCGTGACCCCGCCGGGCCAGGTATGTGTCCTCGAGAACGGGCACAGTTACGGCCGTGACGAGCGGCCCGTCGCCGTCCAGCAGTGTCACCGCGACGCCGAAGGTCGGGGCGCCGGCGGCGAAGTTGCTCGTCCCGTCGAGGGCGTCGACCACCCAGCAGTAGTCGCTGCCCGTCTCGCCGGTGGCCTCGTGGTGACCGGACTCCTCGGCCCTGACCGCGTGGTCGGGGTGGGCCTCCCGCAGCACCGCCAGCACCCGCCGTTCCGCGCCGCGGTCGGCCGCCGTCTTCACGTCCCCGGCCCCGTATTCGGCGTCCAGCGTCCCGTCCACAAAGCGGTCACGGAGGAACGCGCCCGCGTCGGTCGCGGCCTCACGAGCGGTCGCGGCCTCACGAGCGGTCGCGGCGAACGTCTCGTGGGCCTCTCCGTCGCCGGATGTCGCGGCGTCGTCCATACTGGTGTCGGTGGTGTGCTCCCCGGCGTGGATTTCGGTCCTCGGACGCCGGGTGACGGCCCGCGGACGGCGGGCTTTTTGCCCCCCGCACGAAGAGCCGGTATGAACGTCTTCGCCGTCGACGGGCTGCCCGAGGTCGAACCGGGGGACGACCTCGCCGCGATGGTCGCCGAACGAGTGGACCTGCGGCCCGACGACGTGGTCTGTGTCGCGAGCACGGTCGTCTCGAAGGCCGAGGACCGGCGGGCCGACCTCGCGGAGTACGAGGCTGGCGAGCGTGCGCGGGCGATCGCAACCCAGGCCGCCGCGGAGGCCGACGAGGGGAAGGACCCCCGCTTCGCACAGGCGGTCATCGAGGCGAGCGAGGAACTGCTGATGGACCGGCCGATCATGCTCGCGGTCACGCCCTTTGGCCACATCACGGTCAACGCGGGGGTCGACCGCTCGAACGTCCCCGGGGCCGACCTGCTGTTGCTCCCGGAGGACCCGACGGCGAGCGCCGAGCGGCTGCGAGAGGGGCTGGACACGCGGGTGGTCGTCACCGACACCTCCGGCCGCCCGTTCCGGTACGGCCAGCGGGGGGTTGCGCTCGGGTGGGCCGGGCTCCCCGCCGCCCGGGACTGGCGCGGCGAGCGCGACCGGGAGGGCCGAGAGATGGAGGCAACCGTCCAGACGGTCGTGGACGAACTCGCCGGGGCGGCCAACCTCGTGACCGGCGAGGGTGCCGGCGGGACGCCCGTCGCCGTCGTCCGGGACTTCGAGTTCGGCGACCACGCCGGCGACGACGACCTCTTTCGCACGCCCGACGACGACCTGATACGCCCCGCGGTCCGTGCGTACTACTCGGAGTGAGGACGGCCCCCCGCCGGGGAGCCGACACCGCGGACAGAACCCTCATCACTCCGCCGGCCCACTATCCGATAACTGATGGACGCTATCGAACTCACGCCGGAGCACCCCGTTCCCCAGCTGCGCGAGTGGGCCGAGACCGCCGAAGCGGAGGGCTTCGACACCGCCTTTGTCAGCCACCACTACAACAACCGTGACGAGTTTGTCGCGCTCACAGAGATGGCCCGCGCCACCGACCGACTCCGACTCGGCCCGGGGGTGGTCAACCCCGCCGAGACCCACCCGGTGACGCTGGCCTCGCGGATGGCAACCCTGGACGAACTCGCGGACGGCCGCGGCGTCTTCGGCGTCGGCCCCGGGGACCGGGCAACCCTCTCGAATCTCGGTCTCGACCTCGACAGCCCGCTCCGGCTGGTGCTCGAGACGATGCAGGTCGCCCGAAAACTGTGGGACGGCGAGCGTGTCGACCACGACGGGACCTTCGAGGCGGTCGACGCCGGGCTGAACTACGAGGCGGGCTCGGTCCCCGTCTACGTCGGCGCACAGGGCCCCCACATGACCCGGATGTCCGCAAAGTACGCCGACGGCGTGCTCTACAACGGCTCACACCCCCGGGATATCGCGTGGGCGGCCGAGCGGGTCGCCGAGGGGCTCGAGGAGCGCCCCGACGCACGCGGTGAGTTTGACTTTGCGGCCTACGCGAGTGTCAGTGTCGCCGACACTGAGGCCGCAGCCCGCGAGGCCGCCCGCCCGCCGGTCGCGTTTATCGCCGGCAGCGCCCCCGACCCGGTCCTCGACCGACACGGACTGGACCCCGAGCGGGCGGCGACTGTCGGCGAGCGGGTCGCTGCCGGGGAGTTCACCGAAGCCTTCGACACAGTGAGCGAGGGGATGATAGACGCCTTCTCGGTCGCGGGCACCCCGGAAACGGTCGCCGAGCGGTTCACGGCTCTGCTCGAGACGGCCGACAGCCTCGTCGTCGGGTCGCCGCTGGGCCCCGAACCGGGCGAGGCTATCGGGTTGGCTCGCGAGGCTCTGCGTCTGGCCCGCCGGTGACGAAGTTGGCGGCCGCACCGAACGCGAGAACGCCGAAGTAGCCCACCGACACGAGCACGAACAGCCCGCCGAATGCCATCAGCAGCGCGGACAGCGGGTCGTGGGTGGCGACGACCGCGAACTCGCCGGGCATGTCGAGGACACTCCGGATGAGCTCTATGAGCAGGTTCATACCCTTCGCTTGCGGCCGGGATTACTTGTGGTTGTCTCTCCGCGCCGGCCCCGCCACCGCTAAGCCTCTCCGGTCCCCGGTGTGGGTATGGAGAACCGGTCACTGGACGACTTTCTCGACACCGAGGGGGCCGAATCGGGCGAGACGGCGCCGTCCGACCCGGATACGGTGGGTGAGGGTGAGACGCGAGTCGACCCGGCAGCCGTCGAGTCAGCCGAGACAACGTACGCCGCCGGACGTGGTGAGTGTGAGGCCTGTGGCGAGTCCGTCCGGGAGCGCTGGCGTGGCGAAGCGGGGCTGGTCTGTCCGGCGTGCAAGGAGTGGTGAGGCGGGCGGTGACCGGCCCGTGGTGTCCGTGACAGCCACACAGAGGCAGTATCCTTACTACCCCAGGCGTCCAACCGTTTGCAACACCTCCCGAGCGAGCGGCGGGCGGTGGCCGCGCTCAACCCGGACGCTCGCCACGGTCGCACACCCATGACAGACACCGACACGGACACGGAACACGACGCCGAGCAGGGAGACGGGCCGGGACCGACAGCCGGCCGGGGAATCGAGGAGGCGAGCGCGGTGGTCGCCGAGGTGGTCGAGAACGTCGAGCGCGTCATCGTGGGCCACCACGAGGAGGTCGAACACATCATGACGGGCCTGCTGGGCCGGGGGCACATCCTGCTGGAGGATGTCCCCGGCGTGGGCAAGACGATGCTCGCTCGCGCTGTCGCCGAGTCCTTCGACGGGACGTTCAAGCGCGTCCAGTTCACCCCCGACCTGCTCCCCTCCGACGTCACCGGCGTCAACGTCTACAACCAGAAGACAAACGACTTCGAGTTTCGACCCGGCCCCATCTTCGGGAACGTGGTGCTTGGCGACGAGATCAACCGCGCCCCGCCAAAGACCCAGTCGGCGCTGCTTGAGGCCATGGAGGAGGAACAGGTGACCGTCGACGGGGAGACCCACACGGTCCCCGACCCGTTTACGGTGATCGCGACCCAGAACACCGTCGAGGGCGACCGCGCCTACGACCTCCCGCTGGCGGAGGTCGACCGCTTCATGAAGAAACTCCACCTCGGCTACCCCGAGGAGGACGAGGAGGCCGAACTGCTCGGCCGCGTGGTCGGTCACCACCCCATCGAGGACCTGGGGGCGGTCACCACGCTCGCCGACCTGTCGGCCGCCCGAAAGACGGCCGCGAGCGTCACCGTTGCCTCACAGGTCCGGGAGTACGCCACCCGGCTGGCGGGTTACACCCGCGAACACGCCGCAATCGGGGTCAGCCCCCGGGGGAGTATCGCGCTGTTGCGCGCCGCCCAGGGGCGTGCCGTGCTCGACGGCCGGGACTACGTCATCCCGGACGACGTCCAGACGGAAGCCGAGGTGGTGCTCGCACACCGGATACGGGCCGACGCCGACCACACCGGGCAGGGACTCGTCGCCGACGCGCTGGAACGGGTCCCCGTCGAGTAGTATGCGCCTGACACTCCGCGGGTGGGGCGTGGTCTGTGTCGTCGGCCTCGCCGCCCTCTTTGCCACCCTCTCGGGTGCGCGCGCTCTCAACGCCGTCGCCGCCCCGCTGGTGGTTGCGGTCGGGGTCGGCGCCCTCCAGCTGTCCCGGGCCGGGATGCCGACGGTCTCGGTCGACCCGATGCGACCCGGATTCCCGGACCAGACCCGCCAGTTCCGGGTCCAACTCGACGGCCAGGCGCTGGCGAGGGTCCGGATCCCACTGCCCGACGGCCTGGCCGGCGAGGCGGTCGACGCGACGGTCGACATGCCCTGCACGCTCGAGCGCGCGGTCACACTCGAGACGCGCGGCGTTCACCAGTTCTCCCGGATCCGGGTCGTCCAGCGTGGGCCGCTTGGGCTGGTTGCCCGGAGTGTCGAGGCGCCAATCCCGGGCGGGGTGGTCGTCTACCCCCGCCGGTACACCGTCACGGGCGTGACACTCGCCTCGCTGCTCTCGGAGGACGCTGTCGCCGAGCGCCAGGAGTTCGACCGCCTGCGGGAGTACGTCCCCGGCGACCCGCTCCGGAACGTCCACTGGAAGTCAAGCGCCAAACGCGAGGAGTTTCTGGTCATGGAGTTCTCGTCGGGGCAGACCGACGAGACCGTCGAGGTCGTCGCCGGCGCCACCGAGGGCAGCGCCGACGAGATGGCCAGCGCCGCCGCCACCGTCGCCGGCCTCGCGCTCGACGCTAACCGGCCGGTCTCGGTGACCCTCGCCGACGGCGAGATCCCGGCCGGACAGGGTAAGAGTCACCGGGAGAACGTCCTCCGGCTGCTCGCCGAGACCGACGGCGGCTCCCTCCCGGCCCACCGTCACGAGGCCGCCGACATCTCGATCCGGGCGACCAACAGCCGGACGACGGTCCAGGTCGGTGACCAGCGCCACGACTTTGCGGCGATCACCGCCGACCGGATTGCCGAGGAGGTGACGCCACCGTGAGCCGCGGGTCAGGACAGGACCGGGCGGCGGCAGACCGACGAGCCACGTTGCTCGGCCGGGCCGCCGCCCGGCTGTGGTCGTCACGGGTGCTCGCGCTCACGGGGGTCGCCGGGCTGCTGTTCTCGTTTCTGAGTCTCCTCTACGGCGTGGTGTCGGTGACCGGCGGGCAGGCGCCGTTCCTGGCGCTGGTCGCGGCGACGGCACTGGTCGCCGTGCCTGTCTCCCGGCGGCTACGGGTCAGGACCGTCGCGTGGCTCGCCCTCTCCCTGCTCGTCGGTGGGCTGGTCGTCTATCTGCTCTCGCTGCCCGAGACGCCGACACCGGGGCCGCTGGTCGCGAGCGCGCTTGAGCTGCTGACCGGGCGGTCGGTCTACCGGATCAGACAGACCGAGCTGTGGGTGCTTACGGTCACGCCGGGCCCGGTCTTCCTGACCGTCTACCTCGCTCTGCGGGAGTGGTACGCCAGCGCCGTCGCCGCCGGCGGGCTCATGCTCGGCTTTCTCGTGCTCACGGGGGACGCCGAGGCGACGATTGCCCTGCTCGGGGTGGTCTCGGGGGCCGCCGCCATCGGCTTCGGGGACTTCGCCCGGACGGCCGACACGACCACACCTGGGACCGAGACCCGAGGGGCCGAGGCGGGCGTCGACCAGGGCCGGCGGACACTGTTGATGGAGCTTGCGGGGATGGTCGTCGTCTCACAGGCCGTCGACCTCTTCCCGACGGGGGAGGCAACGCCGCTGTCGCTGACCGGCGGGGGCGACCGGACGGTCGAGGCGTCGCTGCTGACCGCCGACTCCGAGCTTGAGGTGCTCGGCTCGATCAGCCTCTCCCCGGAGGTTCGCTTTACCGTCGAAGCGCCGGTCACCACCTACTGGCGGGTTGGCAGTTACGACTTCTACACCGGTGACGGGTGGGTCAGAGACGGGAACGAGCGGCCCTACTCGAGCCGGCTGTCCTCGCCACCGGGCCCGACGGCGACGGTCACACAGGCGTACACCGTCGAGTCGGAGCTGTCGGTGATGCCCGCGGCCTGGCGGCCGGTCAGCGTCGGTGAGTCGGCCGCTCCGGTGACCCGCGTCACCGAGGCCGGGGGGCTCCAGCCGGCAACCGCCTTCGGTGACGGCGACACCTACACGGTCACGAGTGAGGTCCCACGACCCGACGCGACCCGGCTGGCGTCGGCCGGGACCGACTACCCGGACCGGGTCGTCCGGCGTTACACCCAGTTGCCCGCGGACACGCCCGACCGGGTCGCCGAGCGAACTGCCCGGCTGACAGCGGAGGCCGAGAACCCGTACGAGACCGCCCGCACAGTCGAGGCCTGGCTGGAGGAAAACAGAGCGTACTCCCTCTCGGTCGACCGACCCGAGGGGAATATCGCCGACGCCTTTCTGTTCGAGATGGAGCAGGGCTACTGTACCTACTACGCGACGACGATGACGACGATGCTGCGGACACAGGGGGTCCCGGCCCGCCTTACCGTCGGCTACACGCCGGGTGAGCCCGCCGGCGGGAACCGCCGGGTCGTCCGGGGGTACGACTCCCACGCCTGGGTGGAGGTGTACTTCCCCGACACCGGCTGGGTCCGGTTCGACCCGACGCCGGCCGCCCCGCGCCGCGAGGCCGAACAACAGCGCCTCTCCCAGGCCCGGGCGAACGAGGAGGAGAACGTCGAGCCCGACCGAACCCCTACCCCGACCACGGCGAGCCCCGACGAGACCAACGGCAGCGACGACACAACCGCCGACACGCCGACAGTCACCGTCGGTGTCGACGTCGACGACCTCCGGCCCGAGACGCCGACGCCCGAGGGGAGCGGCGGCGGGTTCGAGCTGCCCGACCCCCCCTCGCGGGAGGAACTCCTGCTCGGGCTCGTCGTGGTTGCCGGGGCCGCTGCCGGGCTCAGACAGACCGGCCTCTCCCGTCGGGTGTCGCTGTGGGCCCGTGACCGGTTCGGCGACGACGCCGACCCCGAGACGGACATCGAGCGGGCGTTCACCCGGCTCGAACTGGCCCTCGAGGACGAACACCGGGCCCGCGAGCCCGGCGAGACGGTCCGGGCGTATCTCGAGGCTATCGACGCCGGGCCGCGTCCCCGCCGGCTCGCGGCAATCCGCGAGCGTGCTCGCTACCGGGGGGAGGTGACCGACGACCTGGCCGCCGAGGCCAGGACACTGCTCGCCGATATCCGGCAGACACCGGCAGGCGACAGCGAGGCTGACGGCGAGGACGGGCAGTGAGGCGGCCGCGCCCGGGAGTTGCGGGTCCCGATAGTGTTTAATAGGGTCGTTTCGTATGCCCGGCTGTAATGTCGGAAGTCTGCTCGACGTGCGGGCTACCCGAGGAGCTCTGCGTCTGTGAGGACGTCGCCAAGGACTCCCAAGAGATCACAATCCGCATCGACGAGCGCCGCTACGGCAAGGAGGTAACGATCATCGAAGGGTTCGACCCGAGCGACGTGGACATGGATAGTCTGTCCTCGGACCTGAAGTCGAAGTTCGCGTGTGGGGGTACCGTCGACGACGGACAGATCGAGCTTCAGGGGAACCACACCGGCCGCGTCGAGGATTTCCTCCGGGACAAAGGGTTCAACGTCGCCTGACCACCGGCGCCGCACGCTCGAGTACTCACCCATTCTGACCGGCACGCTCCACCCGACAGCTACTGCTGTTCGACCGTGACATCCGGCCGCGAGCGCGTTCCATCGCGCGAGTCGGGGAAGGGCAGGTCCGCCGGTAACAGCGAGCATCCGCGGCGCTTTGCGCCGCGGTTCCCGCGAGCGGCTCCGCCGCTTGCGCTTTTTCGCCCACGTTTTTCCCCCGAGTGGTGCGCGAGCGCAGCGAGC
>JAQCNN010000082.1 GCA_028275005.1 Salinirussus sp. | reverse complement strand
GTCGGGCCGACGGGGCGGTGTCGCTGGTCCGGACGGTCGTCCGTGGCCGGTAACAGGCGTCTACCGGTGAATCCCGGACTCTCGCGCCCAGGGAGGGTAATTACAATTTCTGAGAATGCAGCCCGCGTTCTTATCTGTGCAGCGATGAGATGAAGGGTTAGAGACATGCGTGACCGAAGCTGGTCGCGGGTGCGTAAATAACAATGCAACTCATACAGACACTCAAGACGACAGTATCCGGCGACGACGACCGCGGGGTGAGCCCCGTCATCGGGGTCATTCTGATGGTTGCGATTACCGTCATCCTTGCCGCCGTGATCGCCACGTTCGTGCTCGGACTCGGCGAACAGGTGAGTCAGACATCGCCGCAGGTGAATGTTGACTGGAATCAGAGTAATCCCAGTGATTACAATGTCGGTGCCACTCACGACGGTGGAGAGACTGTAACCGGTGGGAATGTCAACCTCACTGCTGACACTGTACAGAGTCAAGTGTCAAAGGACTCAGACGTGTCCGCAGGGACACTAATTGGCGTTGCCACCGGTCTCAGCGACGGAGATGAAGTTCAACTGACCTGGGAGGCCGATGACGGCGGCACAACGGCGACGCTCAGCAGCTATACGGTCGACGCCTAACGCTCTAGTTGCTACTATTTCATTTTGCAAGCTACGGTCCCCGGTGGAGTTATTCGCAGCGTCAGGGTGTAGTTACCTCAGTACAGACCAGCTTGGTGGCAGGTCTCAAAAGGTCACTGCAGCGAGTTTCGTCCGAAATAACTGCAGCAATGGAAGGACGCTGCGGTGTTGTCTCTGTTCGGTCTGAGTTATCCTGATGGGCGTGATATATATGCACTGTTTTTACTCGTCACACTCACCATCGTAGTCTCAAGTGTGACTAGCTAAGGTCGTTCCTGGTTGGTCGGTCCGCTACACGTCTTGGGTTTCTCACGGCCATCACGTATTTACTGTTGAGTCCCTTCTCAGAGGTTGTTTTGTGCAGTAGATGCCAGCCGATGTTCGTTCTGCCGTAATCCGTTTGTATTATCAATAGTGATACATAGGATTTATAATTCTGGGCTTTTCGTACGGCGTTTTCTCGCTCTGAATCAGCCCTTGAATCTGATAACGGACTTCCTGATTTATGTTTATTACCACCTTACTGTTGATTGCAATGCGCCTAAAAGCACTCCTGACGGATGACGACAGTGCGGTGTCGCCGGTCATCGGGGTTATCCTGATGGTCGCGATTACCGTCATCCTCGCAGCCGTGATCGCATCGTTCGTGCTCGGGCTCGGTCCGAGTGAGACAGCACCGACTGTTAATTTCGATTCGGAGTATGACACTAGCGCCGGCGGTGGTAGCGGCGTACTAACTATTGAGGTTGTGGGTGGCGACACGGTACCTGCCGATAAGCTGTCGATAGCTGGTGACGTTAACAGCACGACTGACGGTACAACATTCAATAATCTCAATTCCGAACCATTCGGTGCAAGTAGTCAAATCAGTAGTGGCGATTCGGTCACGGTGAACGCTGACACCGATGATTACTCAATTAGTGTTGTCTGGACGTCAGATGACGGTTCCTCATCAAGCACTCTTACTACCTTCGAGTCAGCGTAATTAATTTTCGGACTTTTTTATCTGCTTGTATTTCTCGAGCAACAATCACACTTACCTCTGTGCCGACTTGCACCAAGCTGATTGAGATTATCATTAGTTTATACGCCGACAATATATAGTTTTTCGCGTTCTCACGCTCTCATATGTCTGTCTCAGGCGCTCAAAGCTTAGCTTCCGGCACAAAATTCTACGGCTATTCTGCATCGTGCGTGTTTCTGAGATCACCCAACTAAGCCAAAGAGGGTGCTCCGCAGGGACATATAGGGTACGTCACATGCTTGTTGAGATATCTAGCCACGGTTAAATCATTATAGTAAGGCTCAGGCTCTATGCTGGCAGTTCTGATAACGACTGTCACCGCACATCCACAGCCGATCACCTACAGGTACCGCCGCTCCAAAGAATGCGCTAAGTCAGTAGTTAGTCCAATATTTATCAGCTATATTGACTGTGATGCTATTTTCTCAAAGTTGACATCCCGACATAACTACCGGCTATTTTATTTCGATCCGGCGGATAGTTGCCGCTAAATATTTGATTTGAGTTCTGAAATCGGTGTTTATATTTTAGCGTATAATAACAACTGAGGTGAAAGTCCTCCACACTGTTGTCATCGCTGACCGTACGCACCAATCACCTATGAGACCTGTCATTTTGAAATATCATATATGACCCTACCGCAGCAGATCCACTGCGGCAGCGCCCAGCGAAAAGGGCTCAATCAACAAGCCAGCGACCGCAGACAACAGATCTTCACACATTCACCGCGGCCAGTTACAGTTCCCACACCGGGTACCCGAGTCCCGGTCCACGCGGTCACGGACCTCGGCCCAGGTCCCCTCGACACTCTCCCCGTCGGGGTCGGCCCCACAGCCACGCGCCCCGACCAGGTGCCACGTCTCGCTCTGCCCGTTTTTGAGAGCTCTCATACCCGGGTGTCGGGCCGGCACCACCAGAGACTGACGGAGACCGCGTGTGCCGGTGTGAGCGCGACCCGCACGTGGCGAGCACTGTCACGACGGTGTCGCGGCCCGCGGATGGAGCGGGCGGTCGGCAGGCACGGTTCTACTCCCCAAACAGCCGGTCGAACTCGGCGGTGCTGTCGTCAGTTCCGGCGACGATGGCCTCGTCACCCTCTCGGAACTCGAAGGTCGCCGGGTCGAAGTCGGTGACCGTCTCGCCCGCTCTGTGGACGGCCACGACCGTGCTCCCGGTCTGTGACCGGACCTCCGCGTCGACGACTGTCGTCCCGACCAGCCCTGCCGCCGGGAGGCGGACGACACGGATCCGCTTGCTGTAGGAGAGCACATCCTCGTCCTCGAAGACCGTCGAGACGAGCATCCGCCCGCTGGTGGTGGTGAGTGACTGGACGTAGTCCGCGCCGGCCCGGTAGAGTTTCTGGATGTTCGCCTGTTCGTTCGCGCGGACGACGACCTGGACGTCGGGGTTGAGCTCCTTTGCGATCAGCGTCGACAGCGTCGCCGCGGTGTCGTCGGCGACCATCAGCAACAGCGCCGAGGCGTCCTCGATCCCGGCCTCGGACAGCACCTCGGGGTCGCGGGCGTCCCCGACGACGTCGACACCGGGCTTGTCCTCGCTGTCGAGGACGGTCACCTTCGAGCTGGTCCCGGCGAGCGCCTCGCCGGCGGCCTGCCCGGAGTCGCCGTGTCCGGCAACGGTCACCCGCTGTGGGGAGAGCGCCCGGACCGTCGAGGCCGTCGCCTCGCGGAGGGTCGCCAGCCGGTCGGGGTTGCCGGCCGCGAGCAGCCGCGTCCCCGCCGCGAGGTCGGTGTCGGGGTCGACCGGCGCCTCGAACTCGTTGCCGACCCACGCCCCGATGACGTTCACCCCGAACCGCTCGCGGAGTCGGGCCTCCCTGAAGCTGTGCCGGCAGAGTTCGCTCCCCTCCTCAACGGTGAGCTCCACCAGTTCGAACGCGTCGCCGATGACGACGCTCTCGTCGACGCTGGTTGTCACCGCCGTGGGGAGTTCGGCGGCCAGGCTCTCCCCCAGGAGCTGTCGCGGGGACAGCACGGCGTCGGCGCCGGCGACACTGTGGTACCGGGCGAGCTCGGCGTCCGCGACGAGTGTCACCACCTGTGCGTCCGGGGCGACGTCGAGCGCCGCGAGCACGATACTCGCGTTCGCGTCGTCGGCGGCGTCCGCGACGACCGCGCGTGCCGTTTCGGCCCCCGCACGCTCCAGGGCGTCCGTGGATTCGGGGTCGCCGTGGATGACATCGTAGTCGTCCTCGTGGAGGCGCTGTGCCCGCGACTCGTCGGCCTCGACGAGGACGTAGGGCTGGTCTCTGGCGGCCAGCTCGGAGAGGAAAGCGTCGGTCCGGGGGGTGTGAGCGCAGACGACGACGTGGTCATCCCGGTCGGGGAGGCTCGCGGGTGGTGTCGGCGAGAGCGTATCCCGGAGCCAGGGCACCGCGAAGACGTCGACGGCGGTGAGGATGAGCCCGATACCGGTGAGCTGTATCAGGACGACGAGGACGTTCATCTGTGGCGTCTGCCAGGGCGCATCCTCGCCGTAGCCGGTCGTCGTAAAGCTCTGGACGACGACCTCGAGGGACTGATACAGCGGCTGTGGCCGGCCCTCCCAGACTGCCATCCCGGTGCTGTAGACGAGCGTCAGAACGGCAGTCGCCGCGGCGACCAGCGCGAGATAGTATGCTGTCCGGCGCTTGAGGATAGCCATACCGGGACGTGACGCCGGTCGGTCTTCACTGTCCGGGGTTAGCGGCCCTGGCCCCGGTGTGGGACGGTCGATTGGACGGACGGGCCGGCCGCTCAGACCGAGACGTCGGGGGTGTCGAACGCACCCTCGTCGCCCGCGGGGTCGTGCTGTTCGATAGCCGTCCGGACAATCTCGAAGACGCCGCGTTTGTCCCAGCGGGCGGTGTTCAGGTGGAGGTCGTAGAACTCCCGGTTGTCGACGTCGATCTCGTAGTAGGCGTCGTACCGGTGTGCCTCGCCGACTTCCCGGACCTGCATCTCGGCGACGGTCTCCTCGCGGTCGCTCACGCGCTGCTTGCGGACCTCGTCGGGGGCGTCGAGCCGGATACGCAGGTCCGCACGGCTGCCGGCCAGCCAGCCCGCCAGACGGGACTCGAGGATACAGGGCTTGTTCGACGCGCCCCACTCCTCGGCGATGTTGCGGAGCCGTTTGTCGAGTGCGTGGTCGAGGTCGGCTGACTCCTGGGCTTTTGCGCTGAGCTGGGTGAGGGTGAGCCCGCGGTCGTCGGCGAGCTCCCGGAAGACGTCGCCGCCGGAGATGTACGGACAGCCGACCGCGTCCGCGAGTTGCGAACACAGCGTCGTCGCGCCGCACCCGGGTGGCCCGGAGACAGTGATAAATAGATTCGTGTCAATCGATGCCGTCGGCCGATTCCCAGCCCGACTCATACCCTATCTGTCGTCCAGTGACACAAAAGCGGTCCTATTTCGGCCCGAGCCGGGCCCGCCCGGAGCTTCCTGGCGATTTATGCCGGGGGCGCGCCAACCCAGTCTCATGCGTGAGACCGAACAACAGCCGCTGATCCGTCGCGCCGAGGACATCGAGGCCGAACCGGTCGACGCCGCCGACGGCCTCGCGAAGGCCGTCCTGGTGGGCGAGGAACACGGTGCGCCAAACGTCGCCGTCCGCGAGTTCCGGCTCGCACCCGGGGGGACTGTCCCCCGGCACACCAACGAGGTCGAGCACGAACAGTACGTCCTGCAGGGGGAGTACGTCGTCGGTGTCAGGGACGTGCCAGGGGGGCAGTCGGGGGAGAGCGGCGCCGTCGACGAGGAGGAGTACACCGTCGGCCCGGGCGACGCGGTCCACGTCCCGGCCGGCGCGGTCCACTGGTAC
The DNA here is from genome assembly GCA_028275005.1 of Salinirussus sp. Classification (GTDB taxonomy): domain Archaea; phylum Halobacteriota; class Halobacteria; order Halobacteriales; family Haloarculaceae; genus Salinirussus. The sequence continues at coordinate 6,896 of JAQCNN010000082.1, read as the reverse complement.
CGCAACGAGGGCGCGGAGCCGGGTGTGTTCATCTGTGCGGTCCCGACCGGCGACGACACGATCCGGGTTGTCGAGGACGGTCCGGACCACTGAAATAAGCCGGTCCCCTACCGGTGGTTGTGTCACAGCAGGTCGGACGCGTCGACACCGTCTTTCTCCACGAGGACGGCGAGGAGTTTCGGGTCGTCGCCAGCCGCGAGCACGACCGGGTCTTCCAGGGCCGGCTGGAGGTCACAGAGCGCGACGCCGGCCCACGACCGGCCCGGCTCCGGGTCACCGACGGGACCAGCGAACAGCTGTACAGCCCCGACGAGTTCGTCGACCTGGCCCGCGGGGCCACCCGACTCCGCGTCTCCGAGCAGACCTCCCCGGCCGGCCGGGAGACCGTTCGTGAACTGCTCGACGCCTACCAGCTCGGGGCGAAGGTCGTCCGGACCTGCCGGTACTGCGCCAACAGCGGGCGCTACTCCCCGGTCACCGCCGAGACCGCGATCAACGCCGACGGGGAGGATATCTGCCCGGACTGTGCCCGGGCGGAACTCGACCGGGAACTGGCCTACCGCGGGGAGATCACCGGCTCGGCACGGGACCGGCTGGAGGACCTGCTGCTCGAGGTCCAGGACCTGGGCCGGATCACCGACCTGCTCTCGGGGGAGCTCGACCCCGACCTGACGAAGTTCGACGAGATCAGCGCGACAGTCGAGGATGTCGACCCCGTACCGACCGGCGACCTGAGCCTCCACCCGGGCATCCAGTCGAAGCTGGAGGGCCGGTTCGACAGCCTGCTGCCCGTCCAGAGCCTGGCCGTCGAGAACGGCGCCACCGCGGGGGAGGACCAGCTCGTCGTGAGCGCCACGGCGACCGGAAAGACGCTCGTGGGCGAGATGGCTGGGGTCGACCGCGTGCTCAACGGCGAGGGGAAGCTGCTCTTTCTCGTCCCGCTGGTCGCGCTGGCAAACCAGAAGTACGAGGACTTTCAGGAGCGTTACGGCGATATCGCGGACGTCACCCTTCGGGTCGGCGCCAGCCGGATCAACGACGACGGCTCGGGCTTTGACCCCTCGGCGGACATCGTCGTCGGGACCTACGAGGGGGTCGACCACGCGCTCCGGACCGGCCGGGACCTCGGGGACGTGGGGACGGTCGTCATCGACGAGGTCCACACCCTCGGCGAGCCCGAGCGGGGCCACCGGCTCGACGGGCTGATCGCTCGCCTGAAGGACTACTGCCGCCAGCGCGGGACCGACACACAGTGGGTCTACCTGTCGGCGACGGTCGGCAACCCCGGCGCGCTCGCGGAGGCGCTGGAGGCGACGCTCATCGAGTTCGAGGAACGACCGGTCCCCATCGAACGCCACGTCACCTTCCTCGACGGCCGCGAGAAGGTCGACGTCGAGAACCGGCTCGTCAGGCGGGCCTTCGACAGCAAATCCAGCAAGGGCTACCGGGGGCAGACGATCATCTTCACCAACTCCCGGCGGCGGTGTCACGAGATCTCCCGCCGCCTGGAGTACGAGTCGGCCCCCTACCACGCCGGGCTGGACAACAAGCGCCGCTCCCGCGTCGAGGGGGAGTTTGCGGACCAGGACCTGGCCGCGGTGGTGACGACGGCGGCGCTGGCGGCAGGGGTCGACTTCCCGGCCTCACAGGTGATCTTCGACTCGCTGGCGATGGGTATCGAGTGGCTCTCGGTCCAGGAGTTCAGCCAGATGCTCGGCCGGGCCGGCCGGCCCGACTACCACGACCAGGGGACCGTCTACCTGCTCGTCGAGCCCGACGGGGCCTACCACAACTCCCAGGAGATGACCGAGGACGAGGTCGCCTTCAAGCTACTGAAAGGGGAGATGGAGCCCGTCCGGACCCGCTACGACGGGCCGGCGGCGGTCGAGGAGACACTCGCGAACATCACTGTCGCCGGCTCGCGCGCGAAGGCGCTCAACGAGTCGATGGTCGGTGAGGTACCGACAAAGCACGCCCTCGGGAAACTCATCGAGTACGACTTTATCGACGGCCTGGAGCCGACCCCGCTCGGAGAGGGGGTGACCCGGCACTTCCTCTCGCCGAGTGACGCCTTTGCCACCCTCGAGAGCCTCCGGGCCGACGAGGACGCCTACGACCTCGTCGCCCGGATGGAACTGCGCGAGGACGACCGATAGGCACCCAGCATACGCCACAGAAGCGGTCGCCGCCTCGTGACGACACACAGCGTGCTCTGTTCCTGTGAGTACCCCCCGAACCGACAAGCCCCCTGGCGTCCTAGTGGGTCTGTGCCAACCGTCGAGTTCGAGGATGCGACCGGCGAGCGGACGAGTGTCGAGTGTACAACGGGCACGACCCTCCGGGACGCCCTCCTGGCGGCCGACCTGTCGGTCCACAACGGCCCCCGGCTCGTCTCCTGTCACGGCCACGGGTCGTGTGGGACCTGTGCCGTCGCGGTCGAGGGGCCGGTCGACCCGGCCACACCGGCCGGCCGCGAGCGGGTCCGGCTCTCCGTGCCGCCCCACGACCCCGATGACGGGCTCCGGCTCGCCTGCCAGGTGGCCGTCGACGGCGACCTGCTGGTCCGGAAGGGGGGTGGCTTCTGGGGCCAACAACCCCCGGGCGACGCCGAGGACGAGGAGCGTCCGGACTGACATCGGGTCCCGGGTCGCCCGTACAGTCCGACGGACACGCCGGGCGGGCTCTGTCGGTCGGGGAGCCCCCCAGCCGGGACTCATACTGTCGGACGTAACTTTGTAAATAGATTCGCCACCCCGGGGTGGCGAAATTCTTGAATGGCTTACGTCCGGCAGTATCAGGGTGCCTGCTCGCGCTCGGCGTAGGCCGCGATGTCCAGCGACCAGTCCCACTCGCGGTAGGACAGTGAGGGTGTCACACCCCAGGGAAGCTGGTCGTACCGCCGGAGGAAGTCGTAGACCCCGCGCTTGCCGCCGAAGTCCCCCCGGAACCACAGCAGCACCCGCGGCACCAGTGCCTCGCCGGCCTCGGCGTCGTGGTCGACAGTCTGGTCGAGGTAGCCCCGGGTTGCCAGGTCGAGCTGGTCGTCGACGGCCGCGCGGGTGTAGGCGGCGACCGGCGGACAGCTCCCGGCTCCACAGTTCAGCGCGAAGTGGACCCGGGGGTCGCGCTCGTCCGGGGCGTGTCTGTCGGCAAAGCCACTTCGGACCGGCCGTGGAACCCGTAGGTACCCCAGCGAGTACCTGTGGTACGAGCGTCGCAGGATACCGTGTTCGATGTCGTCGAGACTCAGCGACCGACCGGCGACCGTGATGAGGTCGGCGGCGAAGAACTGCCGGCGGTGGTCGTACTGCTCCGGGTTGGCCGCGAGCGCCCGCTGGGTGGCCGCGTTGTACAGGTTGGTCCAGAAGGCCACCCGCGCCCGGTCGGTGTCGAGGGCCGCCGCGAGCCCCTCGTCGTCGAGGCCGGCGAGGTCGGCGGCCAGCCCGTCGGTCGGCTCCTCGCGCCGGACGGCGAGCAGGAACGCCTCGGAGAGTGAAACGGGGGCCGGTGTCACAGTCCTCTGTATGAGCCGGTCACCGATGACCGTTCGGCGCATATCCGGGCGGGACACACCGCCAGGGTAGGGCCGGGCGTCACTCGCACGGGCTCAGTCGTAGCGGGCGTTGAGGTCACGTTTGGTCTCGTCGATAACCGCCGCCTCGGCGCGGCCCATCGCCCGCAGCGCCTCGTCGGTGTAGTCCACCTCGACGGTCGGGAGTCCCCCAAGCGCCGCCCCGAGCCCCGCGACCCCACCCAGCACCTCACCGGGGTCGAACGTGACCGCCATCCGGAACGCACCGGTGTGGGCCCGGAGTGGGCCGGTGAACGCGAAGTGCTCCTCGACGAGTGCGACCGCCCCCTCCCGGGAGAGTGTCGCCGTCACCGCCGGCCAGAACTCGTCGTGGTCGGCCGAGACGAGTGGCGCAATAGCCTCGCCAAAGCGACGCTGGCGCGCGACCAGTTCATCCCGGATTGCCTCGCGCTGCTCGGCGGGTACGGTCGGGCTGAGCGCGTCGTTGTATGCGTCGGCCGCCAACAGCGCCTCCCGGGAGGCCTCGATGTCATTGTCGCTCTCGACAGCGTCGAGTAGCGTCTCGAACTGGGAGAGGACCTTCGTCCGGTAGGTCTCGAGTTCCGGCTCGACGACCCGCTTGCGGAGTAGCTCCGAGTCCCCTAGCAGCCGTCTGACTGTTGCGCTCCCTGTGGCGCCCTCCCGGAGGGCCCGGGAGACCTGGAAGGCCTCGGCTGTCCGGTCGACCGCCCGGTTGACGTACCGTTCGAACCCCTCGCGGACTGCAGCGCGTGTCACACCTACCGGTACGGCCGCGGTGGCTTTGTAACTAATGCCTGTCGGACAGACGGGCAGTGGGCACGCGGCCGGACCGTCCTGCCGACGGCGTCACACACCTGCTGTACGCGTGTCTGACCGGGGTTTTTAGCCTGGACCGGCGATAGCGGCCCCGTGACAGACCGGGGGCGAGAGACGGCCACAGTCACCGTCGCGTTCGAGGAGGCCCTGCTCGAGCAGGTCGACGAACACGCCGTCCGGAACCGGGAGAGCCGTGAGACGGCGGTCCAGGAGCTCCTCGGCCGGTGGCTGCAACGGCGAGAGGACAGTCACGAACTGTAGCGGGAGACACAGGGCACAGTGGCCGATGCGGGGCTCCGCTGTCGCTGGCGTGTCCCGCTATGACTTTTGTCTGTGAGAATTCGGCGAAAACCGGTAGCCATCAGCCCGACCGCGTTTTTCAAAAACAGAAATTACTGTCCACAGTATAAGTGGAAACAGGCCATTGAATAAGGTAGTCGATGAACCAGTCGAACTCGAAAGAGAGGCAGACCGGGACTCGCACCCAACACTCACCGGAGGACGCGTCCACCACCCTGTCCGGGATAGAGGCAGACGCCAACGAAGCGGAGGACGGAGTGACACTCGGGCAACTGTACAACGAGTTGCGCTCGGGTGATGTCGTCTCCAACACCGACGGCGTCCGTCTGGTTCCGGAGCAACACTCCGAGGCGGTGCTCGACGACGTGACGAGTACGCTGTTTGGCCAGTCGGACTTCCAGTTCAGGGAGTCGGTGGTGAAGGAGAACCTCGACGAGATCCTCCTGTTGCTGGTCGCACACCGGGGCTCGGAGACCAACGGCAAGAGCCTGATGAGCGACCTGGCGACGGTCTTCGACACGCGTCTGAGCCCGGGGACACTCTACCCACAGCTCCACGACCTCGAGGATGAGGGACTGCTCGAAGTCCAGGAGCTCGTTCGGACAAAGGAGTACCGTGTCGACGACGAGGAGGCCCTCGCCGAACGGGTCACCGCCGCCGCGGAACAACACCTCGCGCTCGGGCTGTTCTTCCACGCCGCACTCGAAGACCTCTCGTAACTGCGAAACGCCGTCTCGGGCCGTCACCGTGGATTGACCTCGATGTCGAGGTCCGTGTGTTCGAGTAGAGTGGCGATGACCGTCTCCGGCTGTTTTCCCTCGCCAACCAGGCCGGCGTACCAGCACACCAGCGACTCGAAGGCCTCGGAGACATCGTCGGTGTCGGCGACCACAGTGTCCTCGGTGTCGGCTGCGCGTGCGCCGGCAGCGAGCGCGTGTGCGCCGGCGAGGCCTGCGATATCGGCGTGTGCGCCCGGGGCTGTTCCATCCAGAACCACCTCCGCGTCCGGGTGACCGTCGTGTCCGCCGGCCTCGTCCCCGGGTAGCTGTGGCCCGGTGTCGTCGGCCGACTGGACTGGGTCCCCGCCATCGGCGTGGACGACGTGTCGGCCGTCGTCAAGCTGACGGATGTGTTCGTCACTCGGTTCGAGGTCGGTGGGTGTGAGGACACCCTCTGGGTTGTTGTCTGTCATCTGTGATCAGGGGAGTATCGGAATCAGCTGCTCGACGAGTCGTGCGACCGGCAGGAGATACTGCCGGTCGGCGGCAAAGTACTCGAACCCGGTAAAGGCCAGAAACAGCGCCATCGCGGCCGCTGTCAGCCCGAGTACCAGCGCACCGAGTCGGTCGTCGTCCGGGCGGGCGACCACCCAGAGGACGGTAACCCCCGCGGCGACGAGGTTCAACAGGGCGTGGGCCTGCATCAGCGTCCCAACGTCCGGCCCGAGTACGGCGTGTATGCTCGCCCAGGCGACACCGCCAACGCCGGCCCCGAGCAGTGTCGTCACCACGAGCCGTCGTGGGGCCTGGCGCACCACCCGGCGAACCGGCGCCAGCCGGAACACGCCGTAGGCGAGCAGCGGGACGACCGGGACGAGATACCGGACGGTGACCGTCGAGTGAATCGGGAGCCGCGGGAGGTGGGGCAGGGTGAATATGACGACGAAGACGAGCGCGAACAGGTCGGTCGCCCGGCGTGGGTCACCCACGTCCGGCAGTTTCGCCGTCAGCCGCCCCCGGGACCGCCGCAGCCAGAGGACCGGGGCCCCCAGGAGTGTCGCCAGAAGCGGCGCGGACTCGAGCAGCGCGAGGTCGACCGTCTCGCCGCCGGTCTCGGCGTAGTCGACCCCCGGGATCCGCCCGCTGCGGAGGACGACGTGGTAGAGCCGGTCCGGCGACAGCGAGGCCACACCCTGTTCGACCCTGGCCGCCGCCCGAAACGAGAGGTCGACCCCGGTGGTGGCCGTACCGGTCAGCAACGAGACAGCAGCATCGAGCGAGCTCCGCGAGGACGCAGACCCTGTATCGGGTGACTCCGCCGGTGCCGACGACTGTGTGCCGCCGGTCGCCGCGGCATCGTCCACCCCCGGGACGGCGCCCGGGTGGCTCGCGGCCAGCCCGGGGTCGACTGCCAGCGGGTCGCCGGCGGCGTAGGCGGTGAGCAGCCGGGGTGGGACCAACGGGTTCCCGGCGACGACCACGTTGGTCAGCAGGAACGGGGCCAGCGA